>DRNA01000122.1 GCA_011322365.1 Aeromonadales bacterium
TTAAACTGCAATTGCCGTTTTCATCTTATTCATGGCATTAGCTTCCAGCTGACGAATGCGTTCGGCTGACACACCATATTTAGCAGCCAGCTCATGCAAAGTGGCTTTGGTATCACTTAACCATCGGCTTTTTAAAATATCCTGACTGCGATCATCCAGTTTACTCATGGCCTGATGCAGGCTATTATTTTGTTGTTGCTCCCAATCCTCATCGGCTATCTGTGTAGCCGGATCAGCGACGGAGAGATCTTCAAGATAATAGACAGGTGCAGAACCATTATCATCATCATCTGCGGTTGGGGCGTCAAATGCCGCATCATGAGCAGAAAGCCGTTGCTCCATACGTAACACTTCTTTGGGATCAACATTAAGTTCATCCGCAATTACCTGAACTTCTTCCTTATTCATCCAGCCAAGACGTTTTTTTGCACTTCTCAAATTAAAGAATAACTTACGCTGTGCCTTGGTTGTTGCGACTTTAACAATACGCCAGTTGCGTAATACATATTCGTGAATTTCCGCTTTAATCCAGTGAACAGCAAAAGACACCAGCCGAACACCAAAAGTAGGATCGAACCGCTTAACTGCTTTCATCAAACCAACATTGCCTTCCTGAATTAAATCAGCCAGGGGTAACCCATAACCTTTATAATTTCGGGCAATATGTGCCACAAAGCGTAAATGTGACATAATCAACTGGCGAGCCGCTTCCAGATCACCACTTTCATGTTGTCGGATGGCCAGTTCTTTTTCTTCTTCAGCACTCAGCATGGGAATGCTGTGAATGGCCTGTAAATACGCCTCAAGACTACCTTGCGTCAGCACTAATGCCTTTGATTGCAATTTATTCTGAGTCACTACAGAAACCTCTGTTGCTTGTTGTTTGTAATTTGGGTCAGTTATCATAACAGAATCCTCCAAATAGCTCCAAATTTTAATACTCATTGGACCAGTTTTAAGAGAAAAAGTTCCTTGAAAATAAGTGATTTAACACTTATGTGGGCAAAAAACTTAATTTCAAGGGCATATACTCTTGAAATTCACTTTGTTGAAACAATTTACATGCAAATTTTACCAAATCGATCTATTATTTCAAGTTGTCAGATCAATACAAGGTATCAAAAATGGATGATCACTCTGGTAAAAACAGGGATATTATTATTGGTGCAGCCAATGGCCGCCATGTTAAACAATTATTGAAAATGAGTAACCGCCATGGCCTTATTGCAGGTGCAACGGGGACAGGCAAAACCATAACCCTGCAAATTCTGGCAGAAGGTTTCTCTCAGGCCGGCGTACCGGTTTTTACTTCCGATATTAAAGGTGATCTTTCTGGAATGGGTATGGCCGGGAAAGCCAACCCGAAAATTACCGAAAGGCTTAACCTGATTAAACTACCAGAGTTTGAATTTCAACCAGCAGCTGTCGAATATTGGGATGTTTTTGGCAAAAAGGGTCAACCCATCAGGGCGACGGTTTCTGAGATGGGACCTTTACTACTGGCAAGCCTGTTGGAACTGAATGATACTCAGACGGGCATATTATATGCCTGTTTTAAAATAGCCGATGATGACGGTCTGCTATTGCTTGATCTAAAAGATCTGCGTGCCATGCTGAGCTGGGTAAGTCAACACGCCAAAGAGCTTCGCAATGACTATGGTAATATTTCATCAAGCAGTATTGGTGCCATTCAAAGGAAACTGTTGGTACTGGAGCAGCAGGGGGCTGATAAGTTTTTTGCAGAACCTGCACTGGAACTGGAGGATTTGTTAAAAACTGATGAAGATGGTTTTGGCAAAATTAACATTCTGGATGCAACCAGATTGTCTGCCCAATCGCCCAGACTATATGCCACTTTTTTATTGTGGTTACTCTCTGAGTTATTTGAAGAACTCCCTGAGGTGGGTAATGCCGATAAACCCAAATTGGTGTTCTTTTTTGATGAAGCTCATTTGTTATTTAAAGATACACCGAAATCTCTGGTGAATAAAATTGAGCAGGTGGTTCGCCTGATACGCTCCAAAGGCGTTGGTATTTTCTTTATTACCCAATCCCCCATGGATATCCCCAATGCTATTCTGGGTCAATTAGGGATGAAAATCCAACATACTCTAAGAGCTTTTACACCTAAAGATCGTAAGGCTATTAAGCTGGTTGCAGAGACCTTTCGACCCAATGAGCATTTTTCAACAGCTGAAATGTTGACTCAATTAGCTACTGGCGAAGCGTTAGTTTCTGTCCTCGATAACAAAGGCCGGCCAACCGCAGTGGAAAAGACCCTCATTTGCCCTCCTCAATCCAAAATGGGGCCTATTTCAGCTAAAATGCGCAAACAATATATGCTCATGTCAGAATTAGCCGGAAAGTACCAGCAAACCATTGATCGAGAATCTGCTTATGAAATTCTTCACGCCAGAGCAGAAAAAAAAGCTGAACTGGCTGAAAAAAATGCCCAGAAGCTGGAATTGGAAAAACAGCAGCAACAAGAGTACAAACGAGCCAACAAAAAAACATCCCGTTCATCCAGCCGACGTCAAACCGCAGGGGAGGCTTTTATGAAAAGCACTTTACGATCCATTGGCAGTTCTTTTGGACGGCGGCTGGTGAGAGGATTATTAGGGTCTTTGTTAAGCGGGCGCTAGGGACCATCCCTGAAACGGAGAACCTGCTAACCAGGCTCGATTTTATTAATATGGCGTGTTACTGCTATCCAGGATCCTAACCAACCTAAAATTGCACCAGAACCCAGTAAAGTCAGGACTTCTTTAAAAGACATACCCTGCAACTGAAATTGGCTGGCATAAGCCTGTGCTAAATGGGTCACCGGTTGTTTTAAAAAGCTCATGGTCATCATCACCATCACCCAGGCCAGTAGAGCTCCACCCAGGCCAAACCAGATCCCGCTATATAAAAAAGGACGTCGTATAAAACTATTGGTTGCTCCAACCAATTTGATAACCTTGATTTCATCCCGTCGATTCTGAATGGCCAAACGAATAGTGTTGCCAACAACCAATATCACCGCCAGCGCAAAAATAGCACCCAGAGCCTCTACCGCTTTTTGAGCCAATGACATCATAGCCTGTAGACGCTTTATCCATTCCAGGTCCAGTTGCGCCTTATCAACCAATAGCAGTTTCTGTAATTCTAATAATAAGGTTTGTGCCGCTTCTGCAGAAGCATAGGCGGTAGATGGAGTAA
>DRNA01000123.1 GCA_011322365.1 Aeromonadales bacterium
GGACAATCAGGCCGGTGACGAACAATGGGCAATTGACGCAACACAGCAAACGGTACATAGGGATCTTCATTAATATAGCCCAGTAAGGAAATATCCAGGCCAATGAATTTTTTGACGGCATTAGAAAAACGTCGGTAAATATTATTAGCCTGAGGGGCACCAGACACTCGATTTGTAACCACCTGAAAAGCATTATTAACTTCTTTCATCGCCCTTACCAAACCAAAACCATCGGTCAGTGAAGTCGGCTCCGGCATAAGCACCAGAAGAACAAAATCAGCAACGGCAAGATAGTGTTTAACTGCCCTGTTAATACCCGCCGCAGTGTCTATGAGGATGACATCATAATGTTTTTTCAATTCATTAAATAAAACAGCTAACTGTGCTATTTCAGGGATACGGTTATCAACGGAAGGGGAATTATTTTGAGACGGGTCTGTTTCCCGGCTGACACCAGATCGGGATGAGAGTATATCCACTTCAAATTTTGACTTTTGAACGGCTTGTAACACATCTTCAGGTTTGGTGAATATATCAAAATCAACTTTGGCGGGAGGCAAACCCAGTATTATATTAATATTTGCCAATCCGTGATCGGCGTCTACAATACAAACGTTTAAACCCTGATCAGCCAGTAATATTCCGAGATTGGCACAAATGCTGGACTTACCAACACCGCCTTTTCCACTGGAAATAGCAATGATCTGAGTATTTCTACCCTTTTCAGTTGGTTTTTTAGCTGTAGAATTCCCGTTCATCTATACAATCTGATTCATTTTTAAGCTAATTTAGCACAAATTTACTTTAGCTTCACCCGCTATACCCCTGATTTGTCTAGTTAACACAAAACCATACTGAAAAAGGCTGAAACCCTACCTCAATATAGTATACAATCAGAGTCCATGTGTTGTCGGTAGTCACTAATAAAAAAGAACAAACCATGCATGATAAAGGAAATTCCCACAATTCTATCTTAGAATCAATGGAACTGGTTCGGCTTCCAAGCCCACCCCATATTCTGGGACGCTTACTGGATGTCTGTCATGATCCGGAAAGCTCAATGGCTGATCTGGCAAACTTAATCAGCACAGATGCAGCTCTAACCAGCAAACTGCTAATGGCAGTCAATTCAGCTGCTTTTGGCATTACCCAACCCATTAATAACCTGAAACATGCATTATCACTATTGGGACACAATCTGGTTAAAACCATGGCCATTACCTCCTCTATTCAACAATTATTCTCAGGTTTAAGTAATTCCAGAAGTCAATTTGTGTGTAATGTCTGGCTTGACTCGCTGTATTGTGCGGTTTTTGCACAGGATATTGCCCACGCCATTGGCTATGAACATCCCGAAGATGCTTATCTGGCGGGCTTACTTCATGATTTTGGACAAATTGTTTTTGATGCAAAATTTCATCAACAATACCTTGATGTGATTAATTCCGAAACTGAACAGGAAGCTATTCAGAAAGAAAATCTGGAATTTGGCATCAACCACGCCGAATTAGGTGCCAGCATCATCGAGCAATGGCCGTCATTAAGCCCGGTAATCGCCGATGCTGCACGTTACCATCATGAACCTGAAGAAATGCTTCAGGGCAGCGACATCCTGTGTAAGGTAGTGGCCGAAGCCAGTCAGATAGCCTGGCACTGGAGTCAGTTTGGTGTCGCTGATAAAAACTGGCACTCACAACTCATCAATGATGAAATGCTCGAAAAAATATATATTCAGGTGACCGAAAAAGTTTCACAAACTGCCATTTCGCTGGGCATCTCCCTGCCCGATTCAGGCAGTCTAACCAGAGAACAACTTTCAGCTGATATTGAAAAAGAAAATATCCAGCTTGCGCAAAAAGTCAGAGATAATTCTCTTATAAACGTGATAAATTCTGAAGATACACCTGCAAATTTCACCCAGTCTCCAAGAAGCCTGTTATTAAAGGTCGCTCAGGAAATGCAATTAATTTTTTCTGTTAACGATGTCGCACTATTGTTCTCTTTCAATAATCCAAAACATAATAAAGATAAGAAACAAGAAGAAAAATATCTGACATTGTACGAAATAAATAATTTTCAGCCAGTGGGAAAATTCCCCATCAATAACAACGACAGCCAGATTGTGGAATGTTTCAACACTAATAAAAGTTGCTGGATTAAAAATGACATCATTGATGAAAAAAGAGCCCCTATTTCAGACCGACAGATTATTCATCGCATGAAACATGATTCTGCATTATGTTTACCTTTATCCTGTGAAAATAAAGTCATCGGCATTCTGATAATTGGCGCTAATAGTGCACAGAAAGCTTATCTGGAGAGTCAATCAGGCATTTTAACCAGCTATCTTAAAGGTATTGCCAGTGGCTGGGTTAAAAAATTCAATCAGTTAGAGAAACAGGCTATCGACCACTCGGCTGAAAAAGAACATGAACAGAAGCAATTGCAAAAACTGGTGCATGAGATTAGCAACCCGCTAAGCGTTATTGGCAATTACATCGAAATCATGAAAAAGAAAACGCCTACGGATGAAGCTAATGAGAACAAAGAAATTAACATATTAAAAGAAGAATTAGGCCGCATCAGGAACATCATCTCTAATTTCAGATTAAATCCAAATGCAGAAACAGAATCTCTATTTTTAAATAAGGAGTTAAAGAACTGTATTCCTTTGTATGTAAAATCGTTTAGTGAAGAAAAAAATGTAGTGATTAAATGGGCCCTTGATGAAAATGATGTTAAGGTAAAAATTTCTCTAGATGCTTTCAGGCAAATCATTTTAAATCTAATTAAAAATGCGGTTGAAGCACAAAATGGTGATGCTGAAATCAGTATTAACAGTGAAGGTTTTGTTAATATCAACGGTAATAATTTTGCTCAATTCACCATTTCAGATCGTGGTGATGGAGTTGATATTTCTGCAAGAGAAATGTTGTTTTCACCCATGAAAAGCGAA
>DRNA01000124.1 GCA_011322365.1 Aeromonadales bacterium
AAAGGTCATCTTCAGTTCCTATCAATTTAATTGATAGATCTGATCCTACAAATATCCATAAGTTCAATGGTTGGTAAGATTAATTCCGCTTTAAAATGATCTTTTTACCTTTATTAGGCCTAAAAGTATGAGCCGGCCCTGATATTAATGAAAATTAATATACTTCTTCTCTGAAATAAATATTGACCTTGCTGATATTAAGTGGGTATCATTGTCACTAGCAAATAGGGCCTGAATGGCCTTGCGTACCTGGAATTAGATATTTTGAAAATAACAAAGTACTTTTACGGGTATTAATAACCTCCAATAAATAACTGGGAGAAATACATTGATTACACATAAAAGAAAAAATAACCCTATAGCAAAAGCAGTGAAATATGCTATTGCCGCTGGTTTGGCTTCTACGATGGGTTCAACATCTTTATATGCCGCTGATGCCGCTGCAAAAGCTGATGATGATAGTGAAGTTATAACCGTTACTGGGTCACGTATTAAGCGTGCGAACCTGTCATCTTCATCGCCCGTTTTGCAAGTAGATGGTGAAGATTTCGCTATACATGGTATTACCAAAGTTGAGGATCTTCTTAATGATTTACCTCAGGTTTTCCCTGGACAAACCAGTGGTATAGCCAACGGAGCTACGGGTACGGCAACAGTTGATTTGAGATTTTTAGGTGCTCAGCGGACATTAACATTAGTTAATGGAAGGCGGTTACCAACCGGTTCACCTATTGGTGGTGGTGCTGGTGCTGATATTAACCAAATACCAGCCGCTTTAATTGATCGTGTTGAATTATTAACAGGTGGCGCATCTTCTACTTATGGTTCTGATGCTGTTGCTGGTGTTGTTAACTTTATTATGAAAGATAACTTTGAAGGTGTTGAATTTAGTTATCAATATAGTTTTTACCAACATAATAATGATCGTTCAGGCATTCAACAAATTGTGACAGATGCAGGGTTTCCTGCCGCAAATGGCTCAGTATCTGATGGTGATACACACGATTTTTCTTTAATTATTGGTGCGAATACTGCTGATGGTCGTGGTAATGTTACCGCTTATGCAACTTCAAGAAATGTCCAAGCTATTACTCAGGAAGCCAGAGATTATAGTAGTTGTGCCTTAGGTCTCAGTGGAGGTGCGTTGAGCTGTAGAGGTTCAAGTACTATCCCTGATACTCGTGTAACTGATTTTGCAGGTGGATTTGATTTCCAAGTTTCAGGAAATGAATTCGTTCCTTTTAATTCTCTCTATAATTATGGTCCATTAAATCATTTTCAAAGACCAGATAAACGAAGAACTTTAGGTGCTTTTGCCAATTACGAAATTTCAAAAAATGTTGAGGTTTATGCTGAATTGAGCTTAATGGATGATAGAAGTGATGCCCAGATTGCCCCTTCAGGAGCTTTCTTTGTTACAAATACTATCGCATGTAATAACCCATTTTTATCAGCGCAACAATTTCAGCAACTTTGTGGGCAATTTGGATTGGCTCCTACGGATATTCAAACAGCTTATATTGGTAGAAGAAATGTAGAAGGCGGCCCTAGAGATGACGATTTGAGGCACACTTCTTATCGTGGCGTGTTCGGATTTCGCGGCGAGATAAATGAAAACTGGAGTTATGATACGTTTTTTAATTATGGTACTGTTATCCAGAGTCAGGTTTATCAGAATGATTTATCAATAACTAAGCTTACCAGGGCATTGAATGCCGTGCGAGATGCAAACGGAAATATAGTATGTCAATCAGTGGTTGATGGCTCTGATCCGAATTGTGTACCCTACAATGTATTCCAGACGGGTGGTGTAACTCAAGATCAGGTAAATTATCTGGTTTTACCATTGTTTGAGCAAGGCGAAACAATTTCAACTCAATGGGTCGGTTATGTTACTGGGGATCTGACAGATACTGGTTTTAAAATGCCGGGTACAGAACAAGGTGCTCAGGTTGTTTTGGGTTTCGAACGTAGAACCGAAGATTTGGTCTTTAATCCTGATCAGGGATTTAGCAGTGGTGATGGAGCTGGACAAGGTGGAGCTACAACTGGAGTTAAAGGTAATTTGAATGTGAGAGAAATTTTTGCTGAATTTAGTATGCCTTTATTTCAGGATACAGAATTTGCCAATTATCTAAATCTGGATTTGGGTTATCGTTACTCTGATTACTCAACCGGAAAGACAACTAACACATACAAAATTGCTATGGATTGGGAAGTTAATGATATGGTAAAAGTTCGAGGAAGTTATCAGTCGGCTTCAAGACATGCTAATATCAGAGAATTATTTGTACCTCAGTCTATCGGTTTATTTAATTTAGATGAAGACCCATGTGCGGGTGCTACTCCTACATTTTCTTTAGAGCAATGCCAGAGAACTGGTGTTACTGCTGCAAGATATGGTACTATTGCTGATAGTCCAGCAGGTCAGTATAACGGGCTGTTTGGTGGCAATCCTGATTTAGATCCGGAAGATTCGGAAACTTATTCATTCGGTATTATTTTAAATCCTGTGGATGATCTTGATATCGCTCTCGATTATTTTAATATTGATGTAACAAAAGCTATTGGTACCGTACCTGCCGATGTAATATTGCGTAAGTGTGGTGAGGACAACGTCCAGAGTTTCTGTGATTTAATTCATCGTGGTCCAACCGAAACATTGTGGATTGGCGCAGATTTTACCGAACAGACAAATATTAACACTGGGTCATTATCAGTTGAAGGTATTGATTTTGATACTACCTACAAATTTGATCTTCAGGATATGGGTGATTTAAACTTTGCCTTAAAAGGCACCTATTTACTCACTTGGGATACTGAACCTGTTAAAGGTGAAGGTGTTACCAGTTGTCTTGGATTCTGGGATAGAAATACTTGTGGTAACCCAACTCCGGAATGGCGCTGGAACTTAGCTACAACCTGGAATACACCCTGGGATATAAATGTAACAGGAACTATTCGTTATCTGGGTGAAACCAAAGAGTTAGGCGATGGGCCAACACCTATTAATGCTCAAACATATTTAGATCTATCAGCATCTTGGGATATGAATGAGAGTGTCAAATTCAGGTTTGGTATTGACAATATTTTGGATAAAAATACACCAATTATTCCAAATGCGCCAGCTGGTATCGGTAATGGTAACACATTCCCCGGTTCATTTGATTACTTAGGTCGTTATGTATTTGCAAGTGTTACTTACAGCTTGTAATAGTAGTATAAAAAGTAATAAAAAAACCAGCATTGTGCTGGTTTTTTTATTAAAATTTTTAAATAAAATGTTAAATTAAAAAAGTTGTTTGTCAATAAATTTTAATAAAATCAAGTTAAAAATATTTCTAGACTTATCATGGAACATTATGGTTTTCTTGTATTAAATTTCAAGGTAGTATTGTATGGTAGGTTTTATACAGCCATATTTGTGAGAAGGATATAACTTATATGAGCAATAAAAATTTGCAAAGTATTTATGAACAAGCAAAACAGTATCAATTAGTTGGGGATGATCTGAATGCAGAGGTGAATTTTTTGTTTTTATTTAAAAATAATTTTAATAACGAATATATTTTAAGAGAATTAGTTCAATTATATTTACAAACCAGGCAGTTTAAAAAGGCGATAAGCAAGTTAAATATTTTAGTAGAAATGCATCCCTATGATATATATCATTATTCTAATTTGGTTAATGTTTTATTGGGTGTGGGTAAAACAGGGAAGGCAAT
>DRNA01000125.1 GCA_011322365.1 Aeromonadales bacterium
CATGCACCCTGCCCTCAGCAATATTTTTTCGCTTGCCGGTATAAATAAAAGTCAGTTCCTCCCCTTCCAGCGCCCCGTCAATAAATACCGTTAAATCGTCAATATGACAGACACCTCTGCCGTCATGACTGACCGATTCAATGGTCACTAATACAGGTTCCTGGGGAAGTTTTGCTTTACGACGTCGTCTGGCCATGAAATTCTGCTGATTGCTAAATGAAAAGCGGGATTTTAACAGAACGCCAATAAATAAGAAATGCAGGAACCTGAGTAGCAGAGGTAATTTATAATCAGGTAAGTTATAATTTGCTGTTCGAATTCAACTGTTTATTTATCAACTATTTAAAGGTGAACAATGCATTTAGCGTATAGCTTTAGATTGCTGTTACTTATTGCTCTTGTGTTAGCTCTGACAGCCTGCGCCCCTCACCCCGGTGCCGGTAACTGGCAGGCGGATGCTGAAAATGCCATGAAAATATCGCGTATTAATGTGGTTTTTGAAGGCACGGCCGATTTTTATACGCCGGGCCGTGAGGACTCCATCCGGCGCTGTTTCTGGGCGGCAATTGGCGAGCGCAGTCTGCAGTTTCAGTGTGTACAGTCGGACAATACCGATATTAAGGAAACTTATCAGTTTTTTGTCAGTCCAACAGGAAAGGCTGAATTGAAACAAAATGAACAACTTATTGGTGTATTTAACAAAATACCCTACCAGGCTGACAATAAAAAACAGTCATCATCGAAGCAAAAAATGGAACAAAAATGAATAACAAGTTAATTATCACCTTTGTCAGTATTTTCACCCTGGCACTTTTTGTACTCAGTACGGCTGAAGCCAAACGCTTTGGAGGCGGTTTTTCCTTTGGTGGAAAAAAATCCTATAGCTCACCTTATAAACAGAAAAGTTTTCAACAGAAGTCATTTTCCCAGCAAAAAGCCGCGACAGCCAATCAGCAGCGTAAACAGCAGCTCACTAAACGGGGCGGTTTGATGGGCATGTTAGGCGGCCTGGCTCTGGGCGGCCTGTTAGGCGCCCTGTTCTTTGGTGGTGCTTTTGAAGGCTTTAATTTCTTTGATTTTCTTATGATTGGTGGTGTTATCCTGCTGGTCATGTGGCTAATGAACCGCAAAAAAGCCATCCCCCGTCAACAGACTGCTACTGCCGGTGCTTATGATTTTGGCCACAATACGGGAAACAGTACGGTAAATAGCACTGCAGACAGTCAGCCTGATGCTCACCGTTTAAATACCATACACAGGGAAGATGCCGGTTTTACCCAAAGTTTTGCTGATAAATTTGGAATGAATTCCGCAGGTCAGTCCCATAATAACCAGGATTCCTCAGCCGATGATCAGACCGTTATCTTACCGGACTGGTTTAATCAGGAAGAGTTCCTGTCCGGTGCCCGCTCTGCCTATACCATGCTGCAGGAAGCCTGGGATACAGGCGATCTGGACTCCATAAAAGGTTTGACCACCGACAGTGTTTTTGTTGAAATCAGCCGTCAGTATGCCCAGGAGCCCACCCAGGGAAATACCCGCATATTAAAGCTGGATGCTCAGTTAATTGATTTTAATGAACTGGCTGATCATTCAGAAGCCGCAGTACTGTTTGATGCCGTATTAAGTGAAACAGACAGCAGCGGTCAGCAGGGCCGGGCCAATCAGGTTAAGGAACTCTGGCATTTTATCCGCCCTGCCGACAGCACCAGTCCCACCTGGTATCTGGACGGAATTCAACAGCTGGATTAATAGTTAACAGATAAATTAATTAAGCAATTCAATATATTAGAAATATATTATGGTTGTAAAAATTAGTAATATCCCTAATGATTAAAGGTTTAATTGATTGTTATTATAGTGATTACCTGACTGAAACAGCTGTTTTAGAAACAATGGTCCTAATAATGCTTTCAAAATAGGTTCCAGGATAAAGTTCTAAAGGGGAGAATCATGGAATATAAAGATTACTCTCCAGATCAGCAATAATAATATTAATTCAGGTTCAGGTTAGTTCATCTGCATCAAACTTTTATAAATTAATGTGTAACTGCTCAGCGTATTTAGATTTTGTGCCAGTTCAAGGCATTTTCGCACGGAAAATGTGAGCGTATATCAATACGTGACCATTTGAGTACGAAAATAACGCCGAAATGGTGCAAAAGATGAATACGCTGAGTAGTTACACTAATGTAAGTGGGGATACTAATATGACTACCATTGGAAAATTTTGTGTTAACTGTACCGCTGCAGCCATTGCAGTGGTTTCTTTTATTACACTGGCAACATTAATCTGGGTTTCCATGCTCTGATTATTTAGCGAGCCGGGTTCCTGACAGAACCCGGTATTGCGCCTGAATTTCTTTCCTTAAATATTTTCCTGTAAAATTCTCTTTTTTATCCGTCCATAGCTGATTTTTTATTGTTACTTTTTCAATTTATTGTATTTTCTGTAACCCATATCACATCACTTAAACAGTAAAATTACCACAATACAGGATATTATTTAGTGTTTAAATTAATGTTCAAACGAGGTTTAATCAATGAAAAAGCTTACTCTATCTATATTGGTATCGGCAGTACTGTTTTCTTCCGCCATTGCAGTGGCACAGAACAAGGAACAGTTAGTTCAGGAAAGCCGCCAGACCGTTAAGGCATTTGGCAAAACCTTAAAAGGTGAATTAAAAGCAGCCATTAAAAAAGGTGGACCGGCCAATGGCATTGAGGTCTGTAATACTAAAGCCATGAAAATTACCGAAGCCGTCAGCAAGGAACATGGTGTCCAGTTAAGCAGAACCTCATTAAAAACCCGTAATGACAAAAATGCCCCTACTGAATGGCAGA
>DRNA01000126.1 GCA_011322365.1 Aeromonadales bacterium
ACTGCGCTACACTACGTTCAGGATGACGAGGTGTTTTTATCACTTGAACAAGTGCCTTTAACAGGCATTCCAAACGCTCCTCCATTGTCATTCCGAGCGCAGTCGAGGAATCTTATGCCAGGGCTCAAGATCCTTCAACTGCGCTACGCTGCGTTCAGGATGACGGGGTGGGCTTGGATCAGGATGACAGACTGTTTTGTTCTAAACTCTAAACTCCGGCCAGGCCTCAAGATCCTTCAACTGCGCTACGCTGTGTTCAGGATGACGGGGTGTTTTTATCACTTGACAATGCCTTTAACAGGCATTCCGAATGCCATGGCAATGTCAGAAAGCGGTTTTCTGGAAGTGAAATGAAATAGACCTGAAAAAACCCGCTTTCGCGGGTTTCTCAGATTTCAGATTTGAAAAATTATTGATTAAAAGTGAAAATTAATATCAAAATAATAACCATCAAATGTCAGGTCACTGGTTATTCCACTAAGGTTATCGATATTTAATTGTATTCTTTTATATCCTAATTCTGCTCCGAGGCCAACATCTGATTCATAACCCACGGCAGCTCGAAGATCAGAAAAAGAATCACCACTATAGCTGATGACACTGGCTTCAAAATCCAGTAAAAAATTAGTTGATGGAATTTCAAACTTTGCCCGTCCATAGAGCATAGGAACATATTCACTAAGTGAATCGTCAACGCTATCTGTTGAAGAGCTGATGCTAATAGAGCCATCAAAGTTTTTAATATTGACACCAACATCAACAGAAACCCAGTTATCAAGGATCTCATAATACAAGATAATGTCTTGATAACCCAGATCGAGATCTGATGTTACGGTATCATTTACAACAAAAGTCTGCCCGCCATAATCTATTGTACGGGT
Organism: Aeromonadales bacterium; assembly: GCA_011322365.1. GTDB lineage: Bacteria > Pseudomonadota > Gammaproteobacteria > Enterobacterales > DRNA01. Next base: position 882 of record DRNA01000126.1, read on the forward strand.
TAAGACATTAGTAGCGGCTAAAGAAAGATCCTGTCTTTGAAGTTTAATATTAGGCAAGCCGGGTACTGGGTGTTCCAGAGCAACATAATAGTTATTCTGGCTCTCTTTGCTAAGACCAAGATCAGTATTTAAATCTATGGTATCGGGACCTTTTGAAATCCCTCCAGATGGGTCGAGTTTCCATTGACCTCCACCAATATAAACGCCTAAGGTGTCAGCTGATGCAAATGGTGATATGAGATAGCCTACACAGGCTAAAGCAACCAGAGTTTTTTTCATAATGTTTCCCAGATTGATAAAAAGTTTAAGTTAAATATATATCCTGAGTATAAATGTAGGTTAGCTTTGACGTTTATTCCAGTATCTGTGTCACATTATGACAGATAATATAAAAAGAATGGCACACACATAACTGCCTGTCATTTATACCCATAATCATTCAAAATGCAGGATTATGGGTATAAGTAGTAAGGAGCTAGTTCTTTTGTTTTGAATTGGCCATTAATTAATGGGTTATATTATTTTTTGTTCATAAATGTCATTAGTTCTTTATTAGTAATGACGCGTTTAACAACTTGTGCCAGGGCTTTATTGACAACCTGTTCAACTTCTTTTTTATCGGCACTAAGGGCAACTTCTTCACTTCGTCTTGACTCAAAGTTTTGATTTAATTCATTCCCATCCTGTTTAGCTTTTACTGTCAGTTGGATGTGGGCTAAAATTTCAGATTTCAGGGTTTTCTTTTTTATCTGATTATCGGCTTTAGTTAATATAATGGTTAAATAAGTAGTGTGGGCTGGTACCTCTGCATCAGCTCCTGTTTCAATGTCATACCCCTGTTGTTCAAACCCGTCCGTAAACAATTCACTTATTAGTTCACGTAGGTTTGTCTCATAGGCAAATGTTGAAGTTGTATTAATATCTAACTGATTTAAAACTAATAACTTTATAGTTTTATCTTCACCAATATTTGATGGGTCTATAAGTAAATCAGGGTTCAAAGAAAGTCGTGGAGCTTCTATGGGGCCATCCGAGGCACAGGATGAGAGTGATAAAATAATTGTAACTATAATAAAATAAAATAATTTCATGTCAGGTTCCTAAAAGTTTACAGATGGCTTGTACATTATTTTTGGCCCAGTCCGAGGCAGAAAAGGGAAAGCGGGACCAGGTGTTGATCAGTTTTTCTGCAGTGATGTATTGTATATAGTCCTGGGCCAGGGGTAAATAACTGATATGCCAGGGCTCAATAGAAATAGGTTTAAGAGTAGTAGATTTTCTGCTTAAATCCCTGTTGGTGGTGGAATCCATATGATTCTCAGTAGATGAAAAGTAAGGCCTGATAAATCCATAGCTACTCAGGTTTTGATTTAACCAGTGATTTAATTTTTCACAGGGACCATTTCCAGAGAATTCTTCCGGGATTAACTTAAGTTGGTAACCGTTTTCCAGGCTGGTGGCATCAAATATATCTATATCAGTACCCCAGTGGTGTCGACTGGCACCAGGGATAGCGCTCCATTGAGAGATGGCACAAAACTTTTCTTCATCATTGTTAAATTCTTTTATTGGATGAGAGTCCTGGTCAAGAATATCACGCTCTCCTCTGTATTTTTCATCCCAGATGGTTACCTGGCGTTGATAGCTACGGTAACCGGATATCAGGGCCAGCTTTATTCCATCACTCCAGGCTTTTTCACAGAGTAATTCCAGTTGAGGGATAATTGCCTGATGTATACGAAAATGTTTAGAGACCATGGCATGGTCATTTTCAAATGTTACGATGTCAGAATCTTCAATGCCGAGGATTTGTTCGAGTCTCATAATAGAATATTTTCTAAAACGTTAAAATAAATTTGAGTTAATTTTTCCAGATCAGAAATTCTGACATGTTCATCAATCTTATGGATACTGGCACTGCAGTGCCCCAGTTCAACTACCTCAGCTCCAGTGGTTGCGATAAATCGACCATCTGAGGTGCCACCTCCGGTTGAATGTACCGGTTTGATTTGAGATTCTGTGTAGACGGCAGCATCCACCGCATCCAGTAGTTTACCTTTGCTGGTTAAATAAGGCATGCCATTGAATGTCCAGTCAAGTGAATAATCAATCTTGGCAGCATTTAAGATTTCTATCACACTGGTTTGTAATGTACGAAATGTCTGTTCACTGCTAAATCTGAAATTGAATTGTATTTCAGCAATTCCGGGAACAACATTTCCAGCAGAGCCCGCATTAAATTTACAGATTTGAAAACTGGTGGGTGGGAAAAAATCATTGCCGTCGTCCCAATGTTTTTTCGATAACTGTTGTAATGAGGATAATGCCTGATGAATGGCATTGGTAGTTAATTCGGGGTAAGCCACATGTCCCTGTACTCCATGAACAGTTAGATGTCCGGTTAGGGAGCCTCTGCGGCCAATGCGGATCTGATCTCCAAGCTGGTGAATACTTGATGGTTCACCTACCACACAGTAATCGATACGTTGTCTTCGTTTTGTTAATTCTTCAAGTACTCGCACTGTACCATTAATAAAAGGGCCTTCTTCATCGCTGGTAATGAGGTAGGCTATAGTGCCCTTAAAATTGCTATGGGCCAGAATAAATTGTTTTGTAGCCATTAACATGGAAGCCAGAGATGTTTTCATATCCGCAGCACCTCGACCATACAGAAAATCATCTTTTAAAGTGGGTTTAAAGGGGGGACTTTGCCATTGATCGATTGGGCCTGCAGGAACAACATCGGTATGGCCGGCAAATAAAAATACCGCTTCAGAAGATGCATTGTTTGCTGAACATGAGTAAGTTGCCCAGAAATTACTTACGTCTTCGAAGGGCATCTGTTCTATTTTGAAGCCCAGCGTATGCAGAAAGCTGGTCATTATTTCCTGACAGCCACCATCAACGGGTGTCACCGATTCAATCGAAATCAACTTTTCGCTAAGTGTTAAGGTGGTTTCTGATTGATTATTTTCAGACATAACAAATTCTCAACTCTGTTCAGAAAATATTTTTTGGTATTTGGCGGCAGAAAATCCTAGACTAAGAGGTTTTTTATTTTTCAGTAAATGCGGTCTTTTCATTAATGTGGGATGAGACTGTAATAAAATGCAGGCATTATCTATGGATAAATTGCATTTCTGCTGTTCCGATAATTGTTTCCAGCTGGCACTTCTTTTATTAATAAGCTGATCAGCCCCCCAGAAATCTAACCAGCTTTGCCAGACTTTTGTATCAAGTGGTTTCTCACGTATATCCTGAAACTGAAACTTATTATGATGACAATCTAACCATTTTTTTGCAGCCCGTACTTTGTCGCAATTTTTTATGCCATAAAGATTTATCATTAACTTTCTTCACTCATGCGTAATAATTCATTAATACCAACTTTATTACGAGTTTTATCGTCTACCGTTTTCACGATAACAGCACAGTACAGACTATGACTACCATCTTTTGCCGGTAATGAACCCGATACAACAACCGAACCTGCCGGGATACGACCATAGCTGATTTCACCTGTTTCTCGATGATATATTTTTGTTGATTGCCCCAGAAATACGCCCATAGAAATAACAGAACCGGTTTCAACTATAACACCTTCAACAACTTCTGAACGAGCCCCAATAAAACAGTTATCTTCAATAATAGTTGGATTCGCCTGAAGTGGTTCTAACACGCCACCGATTCCTACACCACCTGAGAGGTGAACATTTTTACCAATCTGCGCACAGGAACCAACGGTAGCCCAGGTATCAATCATAGTGCCGGAATCAACATAGGCTCCGATGTTGACATAGCTTGGCATCATCACCACATCTGACGCCAGATAACTACCATAACGTGCCATTGCCGGTGGAACAATACGACTACCTGAATGTGCAATTTTATCCGGATCAGATGCCGGAAATTTTGCTTCAACCTTATCAAAAAAGGCAAATTCACCCGCAATCATGGGACGATTACGTTGCAATATGAAAGACAGTAGTACTGCTTTTTTTAGCCACTGGTTAACTATCCATTGTCCGCCATTTTTTTCGGCCACTCTCACTGAGCCATTATCAAGTAAGGTAATGGTATCTTTAACAGCTGTTTTAATTTCCGATGATGCTGTTTCTGGAGTTAAATGATTGCGTTGTTCAAAAGCTGATTCAATAATGGGCTGTATTTTTGTCTTCATTTTAATTTAAATTTTCCAGTTTTCTGGTGAGTAATTTTTCGATTGTGCTGAAATCTCGGTTATTTTTGGGTAAATATTTTTCAGGCAACGTAACCAGGAACAGATCTTCAGTCCGTTCTCCAAAGGTAGCAATTTTAGCGCCATGTAAACGAATATCCAGTTGATTGAATAGTGAACCAATTTGTGCCAATAATCCAGGTTTATCTAAGGTCGTTAGATCTAATTCAAGGTATTTTCGATCATCTCTATAATGAACTTTAAACTGTGTTTTAACAGCGAAGTGTTTATATTGTCTGGGTGCTTTATAAATCGATTTTATTTTTTCTGGCTTACTTAAGTTTTTCATCAGTGATTTTGCTACCAACTGGTTTCTTCGGCTACTTGTCAGAGGTTTGCCATCCAATTCAAGTACAATAAATGTATCGATGCAATAACCATCATCGAGAGTGTGAATAGTTGAATTTACAATATTTAGCTGCTGATCGTATAGGGTTTGGCTAATGTCCGAAAACAGGCCTTTTCTATCGTGACAATAAATAAATATTTCGCTGGCACCTTCGTTTGGGTGGCGCCGAATTTTTATTAATGGTTGATCGTTTTGCTCAGCCTCATAAAGGGACTGAATATGCCAGGCCACCTGATTGGCGGAATATTTCTGAAAATAGCTGTTATCAGTAATTGCTGAAATATCGTGTAGACATTGCAATGGAATCTTGCGAGTTTGTAAAAACCCAGCGGCTTCTTTTTTATTTTGTGCGGCAAATTCCGAACTGTCTAAAAGACGCATTTCAGGGCTTTTTAACCAGTCTTTGGTTCGGTAATAAAGCTCTTTTAACAAACCCTCTTTCCAGCCATTCCAGAGAGTAGGATTGGTGGCCCTGATATCGGCTACGGTTAAAATATAAAGCAGGTTAAGCCTTCGGGTTTCCTGAACCGATGCTGCAAACTGAGCAATGATTTCCGGGCTGGAAATATCTTTTCTCTGTGCGACCATCGACATTAACAGATGATTTTTCACCAACCAGCTGACTAATTCAGCATCTTCCAGTCGTAGATCATGAGAAATACAAAAGTGGTAGGCATCTTCAGCACCGAGCTCAGAATGATCACCACCACGTCCTTTGCCTATATCATGAAACAGGGCGGCAATATAGATGATTTCAGGTCGTTTTAATCGCCTGGTAATCTTGCTGCAAAGAGGAAATTCACTGTCGTAGTCAGAGACAGAAAAACGTGCAATATTTTTCATTAAAAATAAGGTATGTTCATCGACTGTATATACATGGAAAAGGTCAAACTGCATCTGACCCACAATCCGAGCATAAACTGGAAGATAACGTTTTAATACGCCGTATCTTTTCAGAAAAACGAAAGCATGATTGATACCGCCATGTTGACTTAATAAAGAGATGAATAATTGCTTATGGCCTGAATTGTCTCTAAATTCCTCGTCAATTAAATGCAGCGAATTTTGCAATAAGCGGATAGTTTCAGCTCGAATTCCTCTGAGTTCTGGATGATCGGCGAGATGGACAAACACCCTCAGCAGGTTTGACGGATGATCAATAAATACTCGATCGTTCCGGGCTTCTATGTATTTACCTTTGATCTGAAAGTCATTATCAATGGTGACAATTTTTACTTTTTTATCATTCGATAAAATTGCCTGATTGAAAAGTTGTAACAGCATATCATTCAGCTCACGTATGCGTAATACTTTTCGATAATAGGCTTTCATTAACTGTTCAACAGATTCTTTTGATGAAGCCTTTCCATAACCGAGTAATTCAGCTACCGCTCCCTGATAGTCGAAGATCAAGCGGTCTTCGCGTCTTCCTGCCACCTGATGCAGGGCAAACCTAACTCTCCATAAGAAGAACATACAACTTTGCAATGATTTTATTTCTCCAGGTGTTAAAAAACCGAAGGATGCTAAAGCTGAAAGACTATCGACCTGAAAATGTCTTTTGGCTACCCAGCCGATCATTTGAATATCTCTGAGTCCCCCCGGACTTTCTTTAATATTGGGTTCCAGAGAGTAGGAGCTGCTGAAAAAGTGTTTATGGCGTTCTTTTTGTTCGCTAAATTTTGCTTTATAAAAGCTTTCTCCGGGCCAGATATAAGCTGGCCCGGTCAGGTGTCTCATTTCGTCAAATAATAAAGGGGAGCCAGCCACTAGTCTGGCTTCCATTAAATTTGTGGCAACGGTGATGTCTTTTTTTGCCTCTGTTACACAGTCTTTTACCGTTCGGACACTATGCCCCAATTCCAGTCCACTATCCCATATCAGGGTAATAAACTGGCTGATCAACTCACTATCTTCGCCAGCAGGCTTTTCATGAATCAAAATCATCAGATCCACGTCCGACCCGGGATGTAGTTCGGCTCGGCCATAACCACCAACTGCGACAAGAGACCATTGAGGGCGGTGATGTGTCAATAATGAGGTCCATAAATGATAGAGCAATTGATCAACCACTCGGGACTGGGCATTAACCAGGTTCTGGATATCAACCCCCCGACTAAATGCCTGATTGATTTGTTTTTTAGCCTGCTCGATAAAATTTTTCAGCGTTAGAGGGGCTACATCTCCAGCAATGAGTGGTGGGAGTTGTTTTAATTCCAATCTCCAGTTTTCACTGGATTTAGTCCGCAAAAGATTCATCTTTTCGACGGGTGAGAATATCGCAACCAGAGGATGTGACCAGTAAGGTATGTTCCCATTGTGCAGAAAGTGAGCGATCTTTGGTGATGACGGTCCAGTTATCAGGCAATTGAGATATATATCGTTTACCACTGTTTATCATGGGCTCAATAGTAAAACACATGCCTTCCTTTAAAATGGGTCCCGTGCCTGCTTTACCATAGTGTAAAACCTGGGGTTCTTCGTGAAAAACCTTGCCGATCCCATGACCACAATATTCGTGTACAACAGAAAAATTATGCTTGTGAGCTAGTTTTTCGATGGCATGGCCGATATCACCGAGGTGAATGCCGGGTTTGACCATATTAATCCCCAGATAGAGACATTGCTGGGTGACATCCATTAAACGTTGAGCAAGAATTTTAGGCTTACCAATTGCGAACATCTGACTGGTGTCACCATGATATCCATCTTTAATGACGGTAATATCAATATTGATGATATCGCCGTCTTTTAATTTTTTATCGGCAGGAATCCCATGACAAACCACATGATTAATGGAAGTGCAGATGGATTTTGGAAATCCATGATAATTTAACGGGGCGGGGATAGCCTGTTGTTCGTTGACAATGTAATCATGGCAGATCTGATCAAGTTCATTAGTGGTAATACCCTTAACAACATGTGGTGCGATCATCTCTAATACGTCCGCAGCCAGTTTTCCTGCAACTCGCATTTTCTCGATTTCGTCAGTTGTTTTGATTGAGATACCCATGAATTTACACTTCAAATTTAAGTTGATGCTGATATGCAGGATTGTAACCTGTTTTTATCACAATTTCATCGTCTGTAACCTAAAGACCGGGCGAGCCGCTTTCTGAGAGATAAAATGATTATGGGTATAAAATAACCGTATTGATCCTGATTTATCAGAAGCCGGTAAAATAATACAATAAAATGGCTCATTTTCGTTAATTTTATTGTACCTGAGAGTTAAACATGGTATAAAGCGCGCCGCAGAACAATGAAGCTGAGAGATTGGTTAATTGACTGCTAAATTCACACGCTGTTCGACACGTGTTCCGGGGTGCTCTTTAGTGAGTCGGATATACGGGAATAGCGGAGGCTTAACCCCGATTCAGGAGTATATATCATGGCAAAAGTGACCATGCGAGAACTATTGCAGGCAGGTGTACATTTTGGACACCGTACCCGCTATTGGAACCCCAAAATGAAGTCGTATATCTACGGCTCTCGAAATAAAATTCATATCG
>DRNA01000127.1 GCA_011322365.1 Aeromonadales bacterium
GTCAGTTTGACTGGAAGAAGCATTCTGACAGGTTTTCCGTATTAAATGAACCCGATGCATCCTATCATGGTGTTATTTATACAGAAGCATTTGAAGCAGCTGCCTTTATTGGCCGATGTCGAGTCGTTCCTTTAAGAAATACCGGAGCCGCAATTTCGCCAATGAATTCATTTCAAATTTTGCAGGGACTGGAAACACTCGGTCTGCGAATGGAAAAGCATTGTAGCAATGCCGAAAAAGTTGCAAATTTTCTATTGCATCATCCTAAAGTTAACTGGGTTAATTATGCTGCTCTGGAGGGTAGTCCCTATTTCAGTAACTGTCAGAAAATAACTGGGGGTAAAGCATCAGGTATTTTGAGTTTTGGCATAAAAGGTGGAGCTGATGCGGGAGGAAAGTTTATTGATGCTCTACAGATGATTTTGAGGTTAGTTAATATTGGTGATGCCAAATCTCTCGCCTGCCATCCTGCATCGACTACACATCGACAGCTTAATCATAAAGAGCTTGCAGCTGCCGGTGTCAGTGAGGACATGATAAGAATATCGGTGGGTATAGAAAATATAGATGACATTATCAGTGATATCACACAGGCACTTGAACAGGTGACGTAGTTTTATTTTAGCTGTTATCTAATTGTGGATGAATTTTAATTCTGCAACTTCAATGATTATGGGTATATTAGTTCAATAGCCCAATATTGGTGATAACCATTTCTCACATTCTGATAGCGGAATATTTTTTCTGTTGGCGTAATCTTCAACCTGATCCCTTGTAATTTTACCGACTCCAAAATAGCGCGCATCGGGATGTGAAAAATACCAGCCAGAGACCGCAGCCGTGGGTGTCATGGCAAAGGCATCTGTAAGTTGCAGGCCAATATTTTCATCAGGTTGTAACAGCTGCCATAATAAGGCTTTTTCGGTATGATCGGGACAGGCCGGATAACCGGGTGCCGGTCGAATACCCTGATATTTTTCTTTGATAATCTCTTCGTTTGAAAAATTTTCTTTATAGCTGTAGCCCCAGAATTTCTGACGTACCAGTTCGTGCATCCTTTCAGCAAGAGCTTCTGCTAGTCGATCGGCCAGTGCTTTAAGCATAATACTGGAATAATCATCATGATCCTGTTCAAATCGCTCAATATGTTCATCAATACCGATGCCGGCGGTGACAGCAAAAGCACCAAGATAATCCATTAACTGACTCTCAACGGGTGCAATAAAATCACTTAGACAATAATTGCTTTTAGCATTTTTTCTGTCGCTTTGCTGTCGTAAATGATGTAGACGCATTTTTTCTTCTGTACGTGCTTCGTTCTGGTAGAGGATTAGATCATCACCTGAAGAATTGGCTGGAAAAAAGCCAATTACCGCTCTGGCAATAAGCCATTTTTCATTAACAATTTTTTTCAGCATTTCTCTGGCATCAGCATAAATTTTTGTGGCAGCTTCACCCACAATTTCATCATCTAAAATTTTCGGAAATTTACCTGCCAGCTCCCACGAACGGAAAAAGGGTGTCCAGTCAATCCGTTCCATTAAATCCTGCAATGGGTAATCCTGGAAAATTTTTATGCCGGTAAAAGTTGGACTGGGTGGCCGGTAGTTTTCCCAGAGGATTTCAGGTTTATTTTTTCGTGCTTCATGTAATGAGCGTAACTTTCTATTTTGTTGTCGATGAGCAAAGGTTTCTCGAAGTTCATCATATTCTGCTGAGATTTGCTGTTGGAATCCACTGGCATCATCTGCCAGTAATTTGTTGGCTACGCCCACTGCGCGTGAGGCATCGGGCACATAGACTACAGTCTGTTTATAGTTTGGAGCAATTTTTACTGCGGTATGGGTTTTAGACGTAGTAGCACCACCAATCATTAAAGGTATTTTAAAATTTTGTCGCTGCATTTCTTCTGCCACATGCACCATTTCATCCAGAGAAGGTGTAATTAAACCGGATAGTCCAATGATATTGCATTGCTGTTGCTGAGCCTGCTTAAGTATCTGTTCACAAGGCACCATAACACCGAGGTCGACTACCTCATAGCCGTTACACTGCAACACTACCGAGACAATATTTTTACCTATATCATGGACATCGCCTTTGACCGTAGCCATAAGGATTTTACCGTTACTTTTTGCAGCATGACCACTGAGTTTTTTTTCTTCTTCAATAAAAGGGAATAGATAGGCCACAGCTTTTTTCATTACTCGGGCTGATTTTACTACCTGGGGTAGAAACATTTTCCCACTACCGAAAAGATCGCCGACAATATTCATACCATCCATCAACGGACCTTCGATAACATCAAGAGCGCGTTCAGACTGTATTCGGAATTCTTCAGTGTCCGCTTCAATAAATTCATTAAGACCTTTTACCAGAGCATGTTCAATTCTCTCTTTAACCGCTAGCGAGCGCCAGGCATCATCTTTTTGTTTTACGGCAGAGCTGATGCCGAGATATTTTTCGGCCAGGGTCAACAAATTATCCGTTGCATCCGCTGATAGATTTAATACTACGGCTTCAACCGCCTGTTTTAATTCGGGTTCAATATCATCATAAATGGCTAACTGTCCGGCGTTTACAATACCCATATCCATACCATTTTTAATGGCATGATATAAAAATACAGCATGGATAGCTTCTCTGACGATGCTATTACCACGAAAGGAAAAAGAGACATTGGATACACCACCGGACACCAGTGCATAGGGTAAATGCTGTTTAATTTTTCGGGTTGCTTCGATAAAATCTACCGCATAATTATTATGCTCTTCAATGCCAGTGGCTATGGCAAAAATATTCGGGTCAAAAATAATATCTTCAGCCGGAAAGTGCACTACCTCAGTAAGAATTTTATAAGCCCTCTGACATATCTCAAATTTTCGGTCGACGGTGTCAGCCTGTCCCTGTTCATCAAAAGCCATCACAATGGCCGCTGCTCCATATTGCTTTACCAGAGTAGCCTGTTTTATAAAGGCTTCTTCACCCTCTTTAAGGGAGATGGAGTTCACGATACCTTTTCCCTGTATACATTTTAAGCCCGCTTCTATTACCTCCCATTTTGATGAATCCAGCATGATAGGAACACGGCTGATATCAGGTTCAGAAGCAATCAAATTAAGGAATTTCACCATATAATTTTTAGAATCGATCATGCCTTCATCCATGTTGATATCGATTAACTGTGCCCCATTATCAATCTGCTCTTTTGCTACTTCCAGAGCTTCTTCAAACAGTTCTTCTTTTATCAGGCGAAGAAATTTTGCTGAACCGGTGACATTGGTTCTTTCTCCAACATTGGCAAATAAACTGTTTTTATCCAGGGTAAAAGGTTCGAGCCCGGATAATCTTAAGGCTCTATCAATCTGAGGAATTTGTCTGGGTGGGATGGTAGCTATTTGTTCAACCAATGCTCTGATGTGATCGGGACCTGTACCACAACATCCTCCGACAATATTCACCAGGCCATTATCAGCCCATTCAGCAATTTCATCGGCCATATTCTCCGGTGTTTCATCATAGCCGCCGAATTCATTAGGTAGACCGGCATTGGGGTGAGCAGAAATATAGCACTCTGATATTCTGGATAACTCTTCCACATATTGGCGTAACTCTTTAGCGCCTAAAGCACAATTTAAACCGATAACCAATGGAGAGATGTGGCGTAAGGAATTATAGAACGCTTCGGTTGTCTGGCCGGTTAATGTTCTACCTGAAGCATCAGTGATGGTGACCGAAATAAAAACCGGATAACGGTAGCCTAATTGCTGGAACAATTGTTCCAGGGCGAAAAGGGCAGCCTTGGCATTCAAAGTATCAAACACTGTTTCAACCAGTAAGATGTCAACGCCGCCATTAACCAGAGCTATGGCAGATTCAAGATAAGCCGCCGAAAGTTCGTCAAAACTGATATTTCTGAAGGCCGGGTCATTTACATCGGGAGAGATGGAACAGGTTCGATTTGTTGGCCCTAATACACCGGCAACATAACGGGGTCTATCGGGATTTTTCCGAGTAAACTCATCGGCAACTTTTCTGGCAATTTTTGCAGAGGCAAAATTGATCTCAGCTGAAATTTCTTCCATCTGATAATCCGCCATGGCGACACGGGTACCATTGAAGGTATTGGTTTCGATAATATCGGCACCAGCAGTTAAATATTCAGCGTGGATTGCTTCAATAATCTGAGGCTGGGTCAGCGATAGTAAATCATTATTACCCTTAAGATCGCTGCTCCAATCTTCAAAACGATTCCCTCTATAGTCATTCTCTTCAAGTTTATAACTTTGAATCATGGTACCCATAGCACCATCGAGAAACAATATATGCTGCTGGAGCTGTTGAGACAGTCTGGTGAGCATAGCTTCAATACTTTGCTGATTATTTTCCGGTAAATTTATTTGATACATATTATCTAGCCCTGGAAATCGATACATCCGGATAAAAACTAAACTATTTAAAATTAGCTCTAGACGTTTGGAGGTATAGACGTCTATAATAGACTAATAATTACTTCTTTTCGAGACTTTTTTCTTCATTATGGATCTTTTCACAATAAAACGCCCACTTATTAACAGATCTTTTAACAGATCTTCAGCATCTACATCTAATAGTGGCAGAAAATTTTCTGATCAACGCTTTAGTTTCAAAATATTGCTGATAGTTTTATTATCAATTTCATTTTCAGCTTCAATTAGAGCAAAAGAATCGGCTATTGAGGAGCACTTAACCGATGCTGATCTGGTTATCGTCGGGGACCGAGCTGACATTGCAATTGATGAAGTGGCGGCAGACATTCAGGTGATAACCGAAGAAGAGATCAGGCGTTCAGGAGCAAGCACACTGGTCGAAATACTTCAGGGACTCAGTAGTATCCAAATCGGCGATAACAGCACCAATGCAACCTTTAGCCTACGAGGCTTTTCCGCCCAACAGGCAGGTTCAAATACCCTGATTCTGTTAAATGGCCGACGATTGAACAACAGTGATCTGGCGGCACCACAGTTAGCTAATATTAATGTGAACAATATTGTCAGGATTGAAATACTCAATAGTAGTGCCGGCGTGTTGTATGGCGATCAGGCTGTGGGAGGAGTGATCAATATTATCACCATCCAAAAAGAGAATTCCGCAACTGATTTATATGTATCAGCCGGAAGTTATCAGGCACAGCAGGCCGCAATTAATTCCTCAATTAAGCTGGATGAAAACTGGCAGTTACAGCTGGCATTAAATCATGTAACGAATAATCATTTTCGAGAGCACAATGAAGAGAGCCAATCTCAGAAACAGATCACTTTAGATTATGAAACCGAGCAGCAGGGCTTTACTTTAACAGCAGAGCAAAATGATCAGAAAATAAATACGCCCGGTGCACTATTATTAACGGATTTGCAGCTTGACCGTTCTCAATCAAGATCAGAGTTCTCTCAAGATTTCATAAAACTAGATAATAGTAGTTATCGACTGGCCTCATTTTTTAAGCTGAGTAATAACTGGAAATTGATAGCAGAGCTTCAACAAAGCAACGATGATAGTTTTTCCAGAACCAGTTTTCTAAATTTTGCAGTTGACTCCACTTCGAACACCAATCGAAAGTTATTGAGTTTTACACCACGTCTGGTGAAAAAATTTAACACGGATTCAGGCTGGGGTAGTGTTACTACGGGTATTGATATGACGCAATCAAAATACGCTTTTTCATTTTTAGGTCGCTCAAACAAGCAAACCCTGAGCAGTGGCTACATTTATTCAACTGTACCTTTATCAACAGATTTCACGCTAAATACCGGGGTTAGATATGCTAATGTGAAAGATAAACTCATTGATGCTTTTGTTTACTCGAACGGTATTGATATTAGTAATAATGCCTCTGCTATTAATCTTGGCGGTATTTATGATATCAATAGTAAATTAAAATTTTATGCGCGTTTTGAAAATAATTTCAGATTTGCCAAGGTTGATGAACAGGCATATACTTCTCCTGGCGTTGTAGGTTTAAATCCTCAGCAGGGAAATTCGTTTGATCTGGGTTTTAAATATGGAAGTGGTGATAGCCGATTAAAAATTTCAGCGTATCGTTTAAAACTTAAAGACGAAATTATTTTTGACCCATCACAGCCTCCACCGACTGGCGCTTTTTTTCAGGGAGCCAATGTAAATGCTGATAAATCAACTCGAGATGGCATTAAATTCACTGTTGAGCAATTAGTTAGTCAGAAATTTTCAGTTAATTTTAATGCTAACTGGATTAACGCGAGATTTACTTCCGGCTTCAACAAAGGTAATACGATACCGGGAGTTTCGAAAAAGACAGCGCATATCAATTTAAAATATTTTGCCAGTGATAACCAGCAGTTAACACTTGAATATCTGTTTACTGGAAAAAGAAAACAGGAAGGTGATAATAGCAATTTCTTTCCCGAGGTGAAATCCTATGGATTGTTTAATTTAAGTTATTATCTTAAATTCAATGACCGATTATTTGATGGAAAATTGAATAGCTGGGAATTTTCTGCCAGAATCAATAATCTACTGGATAAAAAATATAACGGATTTGCCTTGTTTAATGGTTTTTATCCTGCTGCTGAACGTAATTTCACAGCGAGTTTAAGATATTATTTTGTTCATTGAGAGATGATTCTGGGCAAAAAGTAGAAATATGAAGAATCGACTTAACAGAATTGTAACGCGAACAGGTGATGAGGGTCGGTCTTCTCTGGTTGATGGTACACGACTCTCTAAATCCAGTCTGGTATTCAGGTTATTGGGTGATATCGATGAACTTAATGTTGTGACAGGTTTTTGTTTACTTAACCTTCCCATGAGTATTGATGCCGACAGACTCATCTGGCTTCAGCAAAAGTTATTCGATCTGGGTGGACTTATCGCATTAAATCAACATATGGATAGTGAGGAAACTCAACAGTATCTGGTTGAAGACGATTTGCTAAAGTTGGAAGGTTGGCTCAAGGAGTATAATGAGAGTCTGCAACCATTAAAGGAGTTTGTGTTGCCAAATGGTAATGAAGCTAGTTTAAAAATGCATTGGGCCAGAGTGGTTTGTCGCAGAGTAGAACGTACCCTTTGTGAGATTAATGATGCACAAAAGGTTAGAAAAAACCTGTTAAAATTTATTAATCGGCTATCTGATTTATTTTTTGTACTGGCCAGAGTGGTTTCTGATAAAGAACAGCTCTGGGAGCATGATCGAGGTGAAATATGAAACATGCGCGTTTAATTAGTATTGTAACGGTTATTATTGTAGCAGCAATTTATCGGATCCTGCCTCATCCGGCTAATGTCACCCCTGTGATTGCGGTAGCATTATTTTCGGGAGCCAAGCTTTCGGATAACTGGCAGGCAATATTTTTACCACTGGGTATCATGTTTGTTTCAGATGTTTTTCTTGGTTTACATAACACGCTTGCTTTTGTTTATGCTGCTATTGTACTAACGGTTGTTATTGGTTTTTATCTCAGGAAAAAGTCTTCATCAGTAGTTAATGTTTTTCTGGCTACTGTTTTATCTACAGCTTTATTTTATATTGTTACCAATTTTGGCGTCTGGTGGGTGTCTGATTTTTATACACCGGATTTGAATGGGCTAATAAACAGTTATCTTGCCGGTTTACCTTTTCTACAGAAAAGTCTGATGGGAAATCTGTTTTTCAGTTTTATTATTTTTGCTGGATTTCATCTTGCAGAAATAAAATTCCCTTTTATACAATCACGAAGCGTTTAATATTTAAATCATTAAAGAGAGTTAATACTATGGGACAGGATACAGAGAAAAAAGCTGCAAATCGGAATGAAGTAAAGACCTATGAAGATATTGATATTACTATTCTGAAGGCTTTACCTAACCCGGCCACAGAAGCCTATGAAATTAAAATCAAGGTTCCAGAATTTACTTTTCTCGGCGTTCAGGAGCAACCTGATTTCGCTACGATTTATATGACCTTCTATCCTAAAAACAAGATAATTGAGTTACGCGCTTTAAAGCATTACGTTTATCAGTTACGCAATATCGTAGTTTCTTATGAAAGGCTGATAAATATCGTCTATGATCATCTGGTCGAAATCTATCAACCTGAAAGATTGAGACTGGTGATGGTTTTTAATCCAAGAGGGGGTATCAGTTCACGTCTGACTATTGACTCTGACTGGAATATTCGTGGTGGCAAAGATGAATATCAGACCTGGAGTGAAGGCATCGATTCCTGGCTTGAGGTTTAATCAACTTTTACCGTAGCAATCAAAATTTTACCATTATCGAGATTTTCGGTTCGGACCACCCTTGCCACAATTTCAAGTGGGGCTACACGCGCATCAACTGCACTAACGGTGATATTAACAACATCCCCCTCATTCAGAGATTGACTGGTGATGAATGAGACACCTTTACCGCTGAGTTCACGAGACTTTCCCTGAAAGGTCGTTTTTTCGCCCTGTAGATTAAAGGTGACTTCTGCGTCAACAAACATTCGGATGAAATCACGTTTTTCACTGTATTCTTTATCAAACATGCTACTACTGTCTCCTACTGCAAGTTCTTTCTTCAAGGGTTCAACAGATAAGTATGGTTTATCTTTTGCCAGAGTCAAATTCCAGTAATTTTGAAAATCATTAAAAACGGCACCATTTGTCAGTTTTTTGCATAACTTTTCAGTGAAAATGCCAATTATGTGCTATACCGATAGGTACGGAATTAATAAAAAGACATTCAAATTGAGTATCGTGTTAGAAACTAAAATGGCAAAAAACCAACAAACCGATTCAACCACCCATACAATTTTGGCAATAGATGATGATGATCTGGTTCGTGAGAGCCTGGCGATTTATCTGGAAGATAGTGGCTACGACGTTATTCAGGCCAGCGGCGGTGCCGAAGGGCTGGATAAATTTACTCAACATCAACCGGATTTAGTGTTATGCGATCTTCGTATGCCGGATGTGGATGGCCTTAGTGTGTTATCTGAACTTTCAGAGTTATCACCAGAGACTCCGGTTATTGTAATTTCCGGCGCGGGATTGATTCAGGATGTGGTCGAAGCATTACGTTTAGGCGCAACCGATTATCTGGTGAAACCCATAGGTGATATGTTAGTGCTGGAACACGCAGTAAAAACTGCCCTGAAAGCCTCCGATCTGGAGCGGGAAAATATGCGTTATCGTGATGAACTGGAATTTGCTAATTCAGAATTAGCAGAAAACCTCGATATTCTACAGCAGGATCAGGAGGCTGGTCGTCAGGCACAATTACAGCTGCTTCCGGACCCTGAAGTGATGATTGGCGACTATAAATTCAGCCATACTATCTACCCCTCTTTGTATTTAAGTGGCGATTTTCTCGACCATTTTGAAATTGATGACCGATTTATCGGATTTTATATTGCAGATATTTCAGGACACGGATCCGCCTCTGCATTCGTCACCATGATGCTAAAAAGCCTCATAAATGAGCCATTAAGACGCTACCGTTCACAGGGAGATGACGTTATATTACGTCCGGATGCGCTCTGTTCTTACCTTAATTCTGAAGTTATAAATGCCAATTTACGTAAGTATCTAACGCTGTTTTACGCCGTTTTTGATCGTGAAACACATGAGCTAACCTATTGTAATGCGGGGCATTTTCCAAGACCTATCCTGTGTGTGGAAGGAAAATGCAACACTGTTGATGAAAAAGGATTTCCCATTGGTTTGTTCGACTGGGCAAACTATTCTTCTAACCGAATTGTACTGGATAAAGATTTTACCCTGGCCATGTTTTCTGATGGAGTATTGGAACTGGATGCAGCAAATTCTGACCTTGAGCAAAGAGAAGATCAATTATTTAAGCTATGTAGGACTGGACAAGCGGACGTAGCTTCTGTAGTTTCTGATCTGAAGCTGGAAAGTGTTGATGCACTACCGGATGATATAACAATATTCTTTTTCAGGGGTCCAGGGAAAACACATGACGACTAAAGCTCTTTTTGCGTGGCACGAGAACATTTGTGTCCTAAAACTTAGAGGTTCAATTCGCTTTACAGACTGTCCATCAATCGACCGATTTATTAAAGCCGTATTAAAACAAAGCAGTGATCGCAATTTCATGTTAGATCTAACAGAAACCGAATTACTGGATAGCACGGCCTTGGGAATGTTAGCACAGATAGCAATTGATGCCAGAGAACAAGGCAGCCAGAAGCCTACTTTAATTATTGACAGTAATGATATGATGACCTTGTTTAAAAGCGTTTGCTTTGAACAGGTTTTTAACATTGTACAGCCAGATTCTAAAAGTGATGATGCACACTTTGAGATGATTGAACCTGAAAACGTTAAACAGAATGAACTCTCGGAGCAGGTATTAAAGGCCCATGAAAGCCTGATGCAGCTCAGTTACGGTAATCATTTAAGTTTTCAGGAAATCATGGATGCCATAGGTAAACAGGACGAATCGGTTTCGTAGGTTAGTTGCGAGGTTCGAAAATTCTGGTAACTCGAACCTGAATTCCAGAACCTGAATTACAAGAGCCTTTAACCGCCATCCTGAGCGTTGCGGAATTTTTATTCAACCCAATCGATAACACCCGAGCCGTATGCTCGAGTGTTGGGTTTGCTTGCTTATTTTTCCAGTAACTTGAATTTATCCGGCACGCCATTCCATTCTTCAGCATCCGGAGCATGGTCTTTCATCTCAGTGATATTGGGCCAGATTTCTGCTAATTCGGCATTTAACTCAATAAAATGCTTCTGATTGGCTGGTACGTCATCTTCTTCAAAAATGGCTTCAGCCGGACACTCCGGTTCACAAAGTGCACAATCAATACACTCATCCGGGTGAATGACCAGAAAATTGGGGCCTTCGTAGAAGCAATCTACCGGACAGACTTCTACACAGTCTGTAAATTTACATTTAATACAGTTTTCACCAACAATAAAAGCCATAGGGGCTCTCCTTAAGATTGAAAAATAAATGGTATCTATTCAGTGACAATTCAAACAGATACGGACCAATATAGTATTTAACCAATAAATTATCATCCCCACCTTGTGGAGGGATCTTAAAGCTTCAAGATCCCTCCACAAGGTCGGGATGACAGGGATCTAATTGATCATGCAGCAAACACATGAATTAAATGTTGAGCATATTATTTGATAATGTTGCCTATTTTATACAAAAAGTCCAGTGCTTGTCGCGGCGACAAATTGTCCGGGGTGAGTTTTTTTAGCTCGGACAAAATAATACGCTCATTTTCAGACAATTGCGCCGGTTGTTGCTGCTTTTCTTCAATGACCCTGTCTTCTGATGCAGTGGTACTGGATTCTGCCTCCAGAAGTTGTAATTTGGCTTTAGCATGTTGAATCACATCATCGGGCATACCGGCAAGTTTAGCCACGGCAATACCATAACTTTTATTCATGGCACCCTTTTTAATGGAATGTAAAAAACGGATCCCTCGAGCAGTCTCCGTTGCCTCGAAATGATAGTTTGCAACACTTTTATAGTGCTGATCGAGTTGGGTCATTTCAAAATAATGAGTAGCAAACAGAGTCATTGCACGGTTTTGCTCTATTAAAGCCTGCGCTGTTGCCCAGGCGATGGATAAACCATCAAAGGTGCTGGTGCCCCGGCCCAGTTCATCTATCACCACCAGAGAATGGGGTGTGGCATTGTTGACGATAGTTGCCGCTTCGTTCATTTCTACCATAAAGGTTGAACGACCGGAAGCCAGATCGTCAGATGCACCAATGCGGGTAAAAATACGGTCAAAATTACCGATAGTGGCACTACTGGCAGGCACATAACAGCCGATGGATGCCAATAGCAGGATCAATGCCGTTTGACGCATATAAGTGGACTTGCCGCCCATATTGGGGCCGGTGATGATCTGAAAGGATTGCTTTTCATCAAGCACCAGATCATTGGCAATAAAAGGTTGTTCGGAAAATTGCTCTACTACTGGATGACGCCCTTTATGAATCTCCAGCACACGGTCATTAACAAAGCCCGGGCGGGTATATTGCCATTGCTGCGCGAGCAGGGCAAAGCCATTTTGTACATCAAGCGTAGCCAGCTCATCACATAAATCATAAAGTGCCACTAGATGGGGGCGAACGTCATCAAATAGTGCCTGATACAGTTGCTTCTCCAGTGCCAGTGCTTCACTTTCACTTTTCAGCGCTTTTTCTTCATAGACCTTTAATTCAGGGGTAATATAGCGTTCTACATTTTTCAGTGTCTGACGGCGGATAAAATAATCCGGCACCTGATCACTACTGAGGCGGCTGACTTCAATATAATAACCGTGGACGCGGTTATAACCTATTTTCAAGGTTGAGATCCCACTGGCTTCTCTTTCTCGTTGTTCCAGATGCTGTAATTTTTCCAGCCCGTGTTCACTAACTGCACGCAAGGCATCTAGCTCAGCATTGTAGCCCGCAGCTATAACGCCACCATCTCGAATGATGGCTGGAGGGTTGTCAATAAGTGCCTGTTGTAAATGTTCACACAAGTCATCAAAGGTTGGCATCTGATCTGAGAGCAACTTTAGTGGCTGGTGTTCAGATTGTGCCAACAGGGTTTTAATGTCGGGTAGTGTTTGTAGAGCGGTTCTAAGCCGGATAAAATCCCTTGGTCGGGCATTTCCGAGGCTGATACGACTTAACACCCGTTCCAGATCCCCCACCTTTCTGAAACATTGTCCCAGCGCTTCTGAATCATTCAGCGCAATTAGAGCACTAACCCGATCCAATCTGGCTGCTATTATTGCCTGATCACGAAGCGGAGCATGAAGCCAGCGGCGTAACAGCCGCACACCCATGGCAGAGTAGGTTTTATTGATAGCGGATAACAGGGTTTTGTCTTCACCGCCGCGGATATTTTGAGTCAGTTCCAGGTTACGCCGAGTTGAAGCATCTAGTGCTAATACCTGTTCAGTACTTTCCGGGGTTAATTGATGAATATGGCTCAAATCAGTGCGCTGAGTTTCCTCAATATAACGCAGGCAGGCACCCGCTGCGGCAAGGGCTTCGGCAAGTGACTCACAACCAAACCCGGCAAGGTTTTGTACCTTGAAAAACTCACACAGGTGGCGCTGTGAATCCTGCTGATCAAAATCCCAGTCTGGGCGTAGTTTAACTCCCCGATTGAGATAAGGTTTGAGCGTGGAAGCGATCTCAAATGACTCAGGCAGCAGAATTTCATCGGGCTTTAAGCGCTCCAACGTGGAAATAACTTCTTCTTCTGAACTGACTTCAGTTAACTGGAATTTTCCACTACTGAGGCTAAGCCAGGCAATGCTGTATTTTTGTTGATGTTGTTGCTGCCATGAAAAAAGGGCAAGCACCAGATTATCTTTATCTTCGGTTAACAGTGAATCATCGGTGAGTGTACCGGGGGTAATAATACGGGTGACTTTGCGTTCTACCGGGCCTTTACTGGTTGCAGGATCACCAATCTGCTCACAAATAGCCACGGACCGTCCCAGTTTAACCAGTTTGGAGAGGTAATTATCAATGGCATGATAGGGTACTCCCGCCATGGGGATAGGCTGTCCGTTGGACTGGCCTCTTTTCGTTAAGGTAATATCCAGCAACTGAGAGGCTTCACGGGCATCATCAAAAAACAGTTCGTAAAAATCACCCATACGATACAACAGCAACTCATGGGAATGTTCTGCTTTTATGCGCAGATACTGTTGCATCATCGGCGTATGATTTGCCTTCACAGGTGGATTTTTAGTAACGGTTGTGGGTTCAGCAGAGCTCATAAATCAGCAAATTTGCCAATGGTTTTGGCTATGTTATCATTTTGATGGATATTATGAAGCAAAATGAATCACTAACAAAGAAAAATCAAACGCCTGAGCAAGCTGATAATAAAATGAAATTGAAATTCACCCTGATCCTGTTCATTGTACTGCTTTCGGCCTGTAGCAAAAGTACTGCACTTAAACCATTTAAAACCGATGGATGTAGCCTGTTTCCCGACGGTGATTTAACCGATAGAAACCGCTGGTGTGATTGTTGCGTTAGACATGATATAGCCTATTGGCAGGGCGGCACCGAGCAGCAGCGGCTGGCGGCTGATAAAGCACTGAAAGCCTGCGTGTTAAAGAAAACCGGTAACGAAACCTTTGCAGAAATGATGTATAAAGGCGTCAGAGCCGGGGGTTCTTCTGTTTTTCCAAACTGGTATCGTTGGGGCTATGGTTGGGATTATGGCGAGGGTGATAAAGCCCTAACTCAAGAACAGCAACAACAGGTTTCTGAAGCGTTGAAAGCCATTAAATCGAAAACATTAACCTGTCCCGGATAGATTGTCTGGCACTGGAATAAATTATGAATAATTACCTGAAACAGCAGCTTGAAATTCTCGCTAAAAAAGCCATCAGCGAGCATAAAACTATCGCCACAGCGGAGTCATTAACCGGCGGCGGTATTGCCGCAGCACTCACTGAACTCTCTGGTAGTTCGGAATGGTTTGTGGGTGGCATAGTGACCTATAACAATACCATGAAACATAAGTTACTCCAGGTATCCGCAGAAATTCTCAGCACAAAAGGAGCGGTGTGTGCCGAAGTCGTCACCATGATGACAGCTGGCGTATTAAAAGCCACCGATGCTGACCTGGCGGTGGCAGTCAGTGGCGTGGCTGGGCCCGCCGGAGGTACTGAAGAGAATCCGGTTGGAAGCGTGTGGATTGCCTGGCAGATAAAAGGGCAACAGGCCATTACAGAGAAATTCTGGTTTGCCGGAGA
>DRNA01000128.1 GCA_011322365.1 Aeromonadales bacterium
ACAAAGGAAAATTTTGTATAATCGGTTCCGCCATCGGTGAGGGGGTATCCGATCAGGGGAAACTTTCCAGTTAGCTGAATATAAAGTGCGGTTAAAAATAATATTCCAGCCAATACCAGATGAGACCACGCGGGCAGTGCTTTACCCGTTTTGCCAGGGAAAATTCCAGATTTAGGTTTTTCTTTTTGTAAAAAGTTACGACTTAAAATATCCTCAGATTGAATATAGGACTGTATTTTAGCCGCATCTTTCGGTTGTTTTTTTCTGTCAATACTATTCAATAGCGCAATTAATTGTGCTTTATTTAAACTTTTCAGCTCTTCGTCATTGAGTCCGACCATACCGGTTATTTATTCCTTTATTGCTCTAAGTGCCTGTTTTATAGCACGTTGTGTAGTACTTCTGACCATATGATGGGTGACTTCAAATAATTTGTCCAGGGCTTCTGTTGAGGCTAAGCCCTTTCCTTGCCCACCCGTAATAAGACCTTGATCCCTTAAAGACTGTAACATAGTTGCAAATAATTTTTTATCAAAAAATTCCGGGGCGTTAATTTTATGTAGAATACTTAAACGTTCAGCTACCAGTTTGCTCTGGTTTTCAAGCTGATTCCGACTGGGTTTTTCTGTCTGATTTAACAGAGGTACCATCAATACAAAACGCTCTAACATGGGCTGGGTAGTTTCGGCCAGAAGATTCAGTCGAGAAAATTCCTGTGATTGGACATCGGCACGTTGCCAGCTCTTTTTATCCTGGATAATTAACCCAAGCTCGGCCATGGTTTTTAACGTGGCGCGGAGTTGTCTGGCAAAGCCATTCATATCCCAATGCAGAAACAATTCTGATTTAAAAATAGGATAGAGTAGTTTACATTGCCTGATAATTTGTGCTTCAGTGATTACCGATTCATGGATAAAACAACTGGCAATGAGACCTGAAGGAATAAATAAATGCAGGGTATTATTCCGATAGTAGGATAACAGTACCGCTTCATTCTGATTCACGTAGGTGACATTACCCATAGCGTGGGTAGCTGATTGTAACATGCCTAAAGATTCAGCTTCCTGAGCAACGGATTCGCCATCGCCTTCTGGTAAAATCATTTCTTCACTATAGGGATGTTCACGTAAAATCTTCAGATAACAATCCAGCTGAGTAATCAGTTGTTTGCGATCAATGGCGTTTCGCTCAGTTGCCAGGAGAATAGTACTCACCAGATTCACACTATTAACAACCACTGCATCATTTATATTTTGCATTAATTGAATAGCCAGATCTTTTACCATGGGCATAAACCAGGTAGGCTTCAGTTCATTTATAGATTTCCCGGTATTATTCATCTTTTGACGAAGACTCTCCCATTTAGGGTGGTGAGTATCAATATATTGATGCAGGTTAATAGGGTTACCAAAATTGACATAGGCCTTGCCATAAGAACGCTTGAGTACTTTTCTAACACCGAGTAACTGACCTACAGATTCAGATTTTTTGGATTTTCCATGCATTTCGCCAAGGTACTCTTTACCTTCCATAATACGATCATAGCCAATATAGACCGGAATCATCACCAGTGGCCGCTTCACGCCTCTGATAAAACTCTGCATAGTCATGGCAACCATACCACTTTTAGGGTTCAGTAACCGGCCAGTTCGTGAACGACCACCTTCTGGAAAAAATTTAACTGATAATCCACGCTTATAAAGGGTATGCAGGTATTCATTGAAAACAGCGGTATAGAGTTTATTTCCCGCAAAGCTACGGCGTATGAAAAAGGCTCCGCCACCACGTAAAATGGAACCAATCGGCCAGAAATTAAGATTAATGCCTGCAGCAATGTGGGGCGCCATTAATCCCTGGCGATAAAGTGTATAGCCAAGTAACAGGTAGTCCATATGACTTCTATGGCAGGGGACATAAATGATCTCAGCATCATCAGCAATTTCGCGTAATTTCTCCGAATGATATATTTTGATGCCATTATAAATTTTGTTCCATAACCAGGTAAGCACTTTATCCAGAAAGCGTACCATGAAATTCGTTTGGTTAGCCGCAATCTCCATGGCATATCGTCGAGCAATTTTACGAGCCTGCTGCGGACTGGTTTTTTTTGCTTCGGCCTCTCTTTTAATTGCTTTCACAACGGATTCACTTGAGAGTAGTGTATTAATTAACTGACGCCTGTCTGCAACAAGTGGGCCCATAGCAGTAAGTCTTCTTCTATGGAAGTGAACTCTGAGTACACGGTTTAAGGTGCGAGTATTTTGTTCGAGGGAGCGTTTGTCCTTAATGATTAACTTAAGATCAACAGGTTTGCTAAAGCGAATAAAAGTGTGTTTTCTCTGGAATATAATAATAAAAAATTTTCGAATAACACCGGCATCTTCAACGTCACTCACCAGAACCCTGAACAGTGAATTTTCTTTTCCAGGTTGCCGTCCCCAGAAAATACTTACCGGTACCAATTGCACTTCTGTTGTTGGATGTTTCATTACATATTCAGTTAACTTCTGCATCCGTTGTTGGTAACGCCTGTTCAGTGCCGGGAACAGACGGGTAATAAAACTGTTTCTACCAATAAATAGATAACCTGGCCCTGTCCAGTCTGGACAAAGTGGGTTGAGTGGTGAGGGTAATCCCACCTCTTTACATTGTTGATCGAGTAAGGTTAAATTCGAATTTGAAGGCGATTTAAGGACATAAAGTATAGGCTTGCTTGTATCCAGTTTCAACTCTTTAACAGGGTCTTCCGGCAGCCGATTAAGCTTTACCAGAAAGATTAAAGGTTTTCTGATAATCGACGAAATAATACTACGTATTCCCGACAATACATTCATGTGAATCTCTTATTGTTATAATTTCAGATGGTGTTCAAACAACTGATGATGAACACATAAATTAACTTATGTACTCTATTTTACAGTATCAGAGGCAATATTTCCTCCTGAATGAAAAAACTGCTCCGCTGAGACTCTATTTTAGTCATTTTGAGCCCGCAATAGTTCTCAAAAATGCACAAACAGCATTTAAGAATACCTCTATTAATTGTATAATCAGCAAGAATGGGTTGAAAATAATTGCAAATCAATATAACTCATTGTTTTTACGGGAAATAATCTAATTTATCTTTGTACTAGCATAAGTTGTTGTTAGCATATAAAAGGTGAAAAATATTTAATTCTAACTATAATAAACAAGGAACAGGGATTAGAATCAGGTTGTGTTCAAATTAATATGGAACAACAAAGGGGTCATGTTTTATTATGAATGTATTGAGTTTGGTACCGGATACCTTTCAGAAAATTTCTTCCGGGATTTTCGACTTTGAACTGATTCGGTTGTTATCTGAAAGTGAATCATTTGCCTGGTGGCAGGATTATTGTGAACGTTTTCTGGATAAAACAGAGGACAGATTCCATTCTGATGACTGCTATCTGGCGTCAGTGAATCAGCAGGCAAGTTAGTCACTTTGGTCTGACGATAAATTATTTGGGGGGATATATGCAATCAAGAAGGATCATATTGATCACAGGTCTTTTTCTGGCACTATTTTCAATTCAGGTCATTGCTGAAGAAGCGCCACTCACTGAAGAACAGCAAAAGTATATTGCCTGGGCAAAATCTCTCTGGGATAAAGTTGATCGCCAACAGGGTGCTATCAAACTACCGGGAAATGTAGCTACCTTAAATGTCCCGCAAACGTTTTATTACCTGAATCCCAAAGATACTGAAACAGTGCTTACGGAAATATGGGGCAATCCACCAGGACAGAAAACCTTAGGGATGTTGTTTCCAGCAGGCACAACCCCGTTTGACTCTGAAACCTATGGCGTTACTATTGAGTATGAAGCTGATGGTTATGTATCTGATGAAGATGCTGAGGAAATTGCACACGTCCAAAGAGGCAATTTAGCGAGCGGGGGTATGCTGCGGGAATCGCAAAGTACGATGCGCAAGCAAGACGCTGGG
>DRNA01000129.1 GCA_011322365.1 Aeromonadales bacterium
AAATTGAAAATATTAAAGAGGCTATCGTTTTCCTGGGTCTATCCATGTTAAGACAATGGGTTAGTTTACTGGTCCTTTCTTCACAAAAAAACAAACCTTCTGAATTGATGCGTATTAACCTGGTCCGAGCCGCCTTTTGCAGGGATCTGGCTCAGTTGCTGGAAACAGTTGATGCTGATAAGGCCTTTTTAATGGGCTTAATCTCTATGATTGATGCCTATCTGGATTTTCCGCTTAAGGATCTACTGGATGATCTGCCCTTATCAGAAGATATCAATCAGGCATTATTATCAGAATCCGGCATACTCGGTGATATTTTATCCAGTGTCCGTCATTATGAGCAGGCCGACTGGCCGAATCTGGGCCAACAGCAGCTGGCTGAGGCAGTGTGGGGGAATTTATATCTGGGCGCATTGAACTGGGCTGATGACACCATTCGACTAATACATGCTAATTAGTACAGAATTTCCCTGATTTAAACAGAACCTTTGAATCATAACGATTGTGTTAATACGCCCAGTTTGGTTAAATAGCTGTTAATACCCATGATACCTTTAAACGTAACGCATTTTGTCTAAATTTAAAGAACGACTATTCCAGATTATCTACCATTCTGATACCACTGCCGGTAAGTGGTTCGATCTGATCCTGATTTTCAGCATTTTAACCAGCGTACTGGTAGTTATGCTGGACAGTGTCGACAGCCTGTCTCAGGAATATGATCAGACTTTCCATGTACTTGAATGGTTTTTTACCATTTTGTTTACCATCGAATATTTTTTCAGGCTCTATTGCATACGAAATCCGGTACGTTATGCCTATAGCTTTTTTGGTATCGTTGATCTGGTTTCTATTTTACCCAGTTATCTGGGTCTTTTTATCCCCGGTGGCCAGTATATTATGGTGGTGCGAAGTTTAAGAATTCTACGAATTTTCCGGATACTTAAACTCACCCATTATGTTGGAGAGGCTGATTTATTATTAAAATCTATTATCGGCGCTCGTTTTAAGGTACTGGTTTTTCTGTTTTTTATGTTAACCGTTGTCACTATATTTGGCTCCTTTATGTATTTAATCGAAGGCCCGCAAAATGGTTTTACCAGTATCCCTGTAGGCGTCTATTGGGCGGTGGTTACAGTAACCACTGTAGGTTATGGTGATATCTCACCCCATACTCCCGCGGGTCAGGCAGTTGCCTCACTCATGGTAATTATCGGCTACAGTATTATTGCTATCCCAACGGGTATCTTTACCGCTGAATTATCTAAACAGATCAGGAAAGACATCCTTTCTATTGGCCCTGAATGCCAGGTTTGCGGTCACCGGAATCAGGAAAGAAATGCTAATTACTGCACTTCCTGTGGTGCAGAGCTTGAACATACTTTAGTAGAATAGGATCATAATCGCTTTATGAGTCAGTTAACAAACAAAGTTTTAATGATCCGCCCAGCCTGTTTTTTTGCTAACCCTGAAACCGCGCTGGATAACTCTTTTCAATCTCCTGACAATCAAAATAGTCAAATTCATACATTGGCTCAAAATGAATTTGATGAGGTGGTCGATGCCCTGGAAAATGCTGGTATCTCTGTTTGTGTAGTGCAGGATAACAAAGTGCCCCAAACTCCTGATTCTCTTTTTCCAAATAATCGGCTCAGTTTCCATGGAAATGGTCTGGCTGTTGCCTACCCGATGAAAGCTGAAAACAGGCGGGCAGAACGTTGTTTAGATGTTTTCCCCTCACTATCAAAACAGGGGTTCTTCTCCTTAAAACATTTGCTCGATTACACAGAATTTGAAGTTCAGAATCTGTTCCTGGAAGGTACTGGATCAATGATTCTCGATAGAAAACATAAACGTGTATTCGCGGCGCTTTCTGGCCGAACTGACAGTATAGTGATTAAACAGTTTTGTCAGGACTTTGGTTATGAATCTTTTCTGTTTGAAGCAGGATTACAGACACAAAATAACTGGCATCAAATTTACCATACCAATGTTATGCTTTCTATTGGCGAGGATTATGCTCTGATTGCACTTGATGCGATTAAAAATCAACGTCAGGCCGGGCAGATTTCCGAACAACTCAAGCTCTATGGAAAAACCTTAATCTCAATTAGCCTTGATCAGATGAAAAATTTCTGCGCCAATATCCTTCAATTACGAAATAAACAAGATGATAAAATCATTGTGATGTCAAAAACGGCTTACGATCACTTTCTTCCGGCACAAAAACACCTGCTTGAAAAAGAAAGTGAAATTATTTATATCGATATTCCGAACATAGAGAGAGCATCGGGAGGTTCAGTTCGGTGTATGTTGGCCGAAATTTTTTAATTTCTCTTTTTCTAAAATCTTCTACTCTAGCCGGAAAAAACCTCTCCACAATACATAGGCACATGTCATAGCCAGGTACTTCAGGAAAAATAGCCTGTCATATCGACCGTAGTGGAGAGATCTTGCTCTGCTGACACTGTTGCCAATGAAAGATTCCTCCATTACAGCACCCAAAGCACTCCCTGCGGTCATGGGGCAAGCTTTTGGAATGACACTCCTTTTACGGTTATATTGTTTCCAGGTACTTACCTATGAGGCACATGTATTTGTTATGTTAAACTGGACTTAATTTAAATATATTTTTGTAAACATTCAGCCATTGCCTGTTTACTAACCGGTTTTGCCAGGTAATCATTCATACCTATACGTATACATTTTTCACGGTCACCTGTCATGGCATTTGCTGTCATTGCTATAATTGGCGTGCTCTGATTAAACCCCCTGGAAGCCCGAAGCGATAATGTTGCTTCATAACCATCAATAACAGGCATCTGACAATCCATCAAAATAAGATCAAAAGCCTTTGTCTCACATAAATCAAGTGCTTCCTGCCCATTAATGGCAAGCTCAACGTTATATCCCAATTTAGCAAGCATTGATGTAGCCACTTTCTGATTCACCAGATTATCCTCAACTAACAAGATATTTGCTGTTTTATGAATTAATTCGGGTTGTTCACGACTGGCAATATTCTCTGAATTACCTTGCTCATAGATAGGAACATTCAGATCAACAATGAAAGTGGTGCCTTCTCCCGGTTTGCTTTTTACAGAAATTGACCCACCCATAAGCTCAATAAGTTCTTTGGTTACAGAGAGTCCCAAACCTGTACCACCATATTTTCTGCTGGTGCTGGCATCCGCCTGGGTAAAATTATCAAAAATTCTTGCCAGGTTGTACTCAGATATACCAATGCCACTATCGATTACTTTTATTTGCAGGGTTACATTATTTTTAATTTGATCCAGCAAATTGATATCAAGTTGTACCGTACCTTCTTTGGTAAATTTGCAGGCATTGCTGAGCAGATTTACCAAAATCTGTTTCAATCGAGTCTCATCACCGAGAATTGTCTCTGGTACTCTTTCATCTATATTCAAAATTAATTTAACGGATTTATTAGAATATGAAGCTCGTATTAACTGAGAGATCTCTTCGGTCTGCTTTCTTAAATTTACTGGTTTTAATTCAAAAGAAAGTTTTCCTGCTTCAATTTTTGACAAATCGAGAATGTCATTTAATATCTGTAATAAAGAATTTCCTGAAGAAACGATAGTATTGGCATATTGACGTTGTTGTTCATCGAGTTCTGATTCCAGTAATAATTCAGCCATACCAATAACGCCATTCATCGGTGTTCTAATTTCATGGCTCATAATAGCCAAAAACTGACTTTTTGCTCGTGTTCCCGCTTCTGCGGCTTCTTTTGATTGAATCAACATAATTTGTTGATTTTTTTCCTCTGTAATATTTGTTGACACCCCCCTGATACCAACAATATCTCCATTTTCATCTTTAAGTGGTGAACCTACTATTTTTTCCCAAATCAGAGAATCGTCTTCAACCATAGATTGCACTTCAATTTCAAATGTTTTATTATTTTTAATAGCTTCGGTAAATGTTGATGTATATTTTTTTGCATAGCTTTTTAGCATGAAATCCTCAGGGCGCTTCCCGATAAGTTCTCCAGCCTGAATTTTCTTTATTTCAATACAGTTTTTATTGACGAATTGATAATATCCATTTAAATCTGTCTCCCATATGCATTCACCCATATTCATAGTTATCTGATGAAAATTTTCTGTGCTTTTTGTATAATTATCTTGAATTAATTTTAGAGGAGTAATATCTCTGCCTTCAAGAAATATAAATTCAATTTTATTATTTTTATATATTGGCGCAATGCTAATTTCATGTATCTGGCTTTTACGAATTAGAGAAGGCGCTGTTACTTCAATTTTTATAACCTCCCCTGATAATGATTTTTTCAGAGCACTTTTAATTTTTTCCTGACTATTTTCATCCTGTTTCCACCAGGGCGCATGCCAGATATAATATTTTGACAAGTCAGCATCAAGGGGCAGGCCTACACTAATTAGAGCTTTTGGATTGGCTCTGACAATCTTCCCAGATGGGTTTAATAAAATTAAATTTTGCGTTACATTTTCGAAGATACTTAACAATTCATGTTCTGCCATTTGCTGTGACGAAGACAGTACTTTTAATTTCTTTTTTAAAATCGCATTTTGTTTTATGCGTAAATTAGTTTTCTTTGCGTGATATATGATGTTTGCACTGAAAATTAGAATGATCAATACTAATATTGCGTTAATATAACTTATTTCGTATGTGTATTTAATAAGGAATGGAACAAAAATCGCTAAATTATAGATAACCACATCTTTCCAGATTAAATTCAGCGCAAGGGCCGACGTGCCAATCAAACCCATAACCATTAATGCAATAATCATCTGGCCTGGTATATAATTTTCTGGATAAAGAAACCAGGAAGACAACCCCCATATGAATCCAGAAACAAAAATATGTAATTGATAACTCCTTGGTGTGAATATTAAATGTTGTTTTTGCCTTGCTTTAAATTTAATTGACATGAAAATTCTTGTCATGGTTGACATTGTCAGCATGGAATACCATATGGCCAGACTCATTATGCTTTTATGATCTTTTACCAGGATCACTAATATCGTTCCCAATAACTGATTAATAATAATTGAGATATACAAGTTGGACAATAAACGTGTTACCTGTTGATCATTTATCGCTACTTGTGGATTTGATAACTTCATGTTTATAATTTTTTAAACCATTTTATTAATTTATTATTTTCAACTGGTCTACTGTATCTATAACCCTGGACATATTCTACTCCAATCGATTTTAAAAACATTTCCTGAGCTTCTATTTCAACGCCTTCTGCCACAATCCCCATTCCCATACTATTAGCTAACGCCACAATTGCCCTGATTATACTGGCATCATTCGAATTAAAGTCATTTTC
This sequence comes from Aeromonadales bacterium, assembly GCA_011322365.1. Lineage (GTDB taxonomy): Bacteria > Pseudomonadota > Gammaproteobacteria > Enterobacterales > DRNA01. The sequence goes on from DRNA01000129.1 coordinate 5,351, forward strand.
ATTTTGTATGCCAAACACAAATGATCGATCAATTTTTAACTGATCTGCAGGCATTTGTTTCAAGTAATTTAATGAAGAATACCCTGTTCCAAAATCATCAATGGATATTTTTACGCCTAAATTAGTCAATGCAGATAATGTATTCATGCTCATAACCGTATTTTGCATAATGGCTGTTTCAGTAATTTCCAGCTCCAGATATTTTGCAGGTAAATTATATTCCTTCAATAATTTTTCTATATTTGAAACCAGATGTTGATTCATTAACTCTCTAACTGATATATTAACTGCTACCGGAAGATTAATATTAATTTCCATCCAGCTACAACAGGTTGCTATGGCGTTTTTTATAACCCAGTAGCCTAACTTGTTAATAAGATGACTACGTTCGGCTATGGCTATAAATCGGTCAGGATATAGTAATCCCTGCTCTGGATGTTGCCACCGTACTAAAGCCTCCACACTAACAGCCTTTCCGTCTACTAAACTTATTTTTGGCTGGAAATGCAGTAATAGTTGCTCATTGTCTATGGCAAAAGATAATTCGTTTTCCAGATTAACACGTTTATAGATTTCTTTTCCAAACTGTTTTTCATAAAACGTCATTGAATACTGATTTTTTTTGGCTTGATACATTGCAATATCGACGTTGCGAAATAATGTTTTAAAATTCTTACCATCTTGAGGGTAAGAGGCTATGCCGATACTTGCCTTTATATATATTTCATGCGCCCCTATATTGAATGGTTTTCTTAATGCCTCAATGACTCTTTTAGCAATATTCCTTGCAATTACATCTGATGAATCGGGCAATAGAATTGCGAACTCATCACCCCCTAATCTTGCCAGTGTGTCAGCCTCTCTTAATGTTTGAACTAATCGTTTTCCAGCGCTTTTTAATAATTCATCACCTATATCATGACCCAGGGTGTCATTTATATCTTTAAATTTATCCAGATCAAGATATAGCATCGATAGACTTGTCTGGTTTCTTTTACTAATCTGTATTAATTTATTGGTATGCTCAATCAACAATCTTCTGTTAGGCAAACTTGTTAAACTATCTTCATTTGCAAGTCTCTGAATTTCCATTTCTGTAGTTTTTCTACCACTAATGTCTTCAGCAAATACGATTAATACTTCTTCTCCAAAATAGTGACTCCGTGTTGATGACACCTGCTTTGGGAAAATATCACCATTTTTCTTTTTCCCCCAAAATTCAAAAACCTGAGGCTCTCCTTTCCAACTTTTATCTAATACGTCAAATATAAAGGACATGTCATTTTTACCTGGCGCTGCCAGAAACTCTGGAGTTTTTCCAATAATTTCTGCAACACTATACCCATACATATTTTCTGCTGCTTTATTTACATTTAGAAATGTCCCATCTTTTTTCAAAATATATATTGTGTGAGATGCATTATCAAAAATCCCCCGGTAACTTTTTTCTGATTCAGATAATGCCTGTTTAAATTCATATCGTTCGGTAATATCTTCAAAAACAGCGACGCCTCCAATAATTTTATTTTCAGTAGTTCTAATGGCCTTAAATAATCCTCTAAGTGGTCTGTTTTCACCATATAATGTCTTATATAAACCTTCATAACTTCCTTCACCACTTTTAAGACAACTTTTTACGGCAGCTAGTACTTTTTTATCTTTTAAATCTTCCAGCATATTCAAGCCAATAAGTTTTTCTCTGCTGCTGTAGAGTAAATCTATCATGTGTTGATTAGCATCTACAATTTTTGACCCTACATCAAATTTGAAAATTCCCAGAGGAGCATAAGTAAAAATCTGTTGATATCGCTTTTGACTGATTGATAAAGCTTCCAATGCCTGTTTATATTCCTGGGAGAGTGCTTCCTGTTCTTTAGCTTTATATTCCAGTTCCTTAGCCACAACGGCTATTGCCATAAACCCTATAAGTTGATGATCATTATCTTTAATCTGACCAAAGCTCACCACAAACGGGATATCACCACCCTGCTTCTTTTTAATCTTCCATATCTTATTATGATCTTCAGCCACTTCTGCCAGGGCTTTGAAAATGGCAAAGCCCGGTTCAGCATCTACTGCTGATTTCTCCAGTAGCTCCCTGGACATTTCATTAACCTGCTCTTCGTCCACTAATGTCCACAGTTTCTTACCTGCCAGGTCTCCATTGGCATATCCTAATAATCGATCTAATTGTTGATTACAAAATTCAATACATCGTTGAGTATTCACCACCAATACACCACCTGGTATCTGATTTAGCATTTGCGCATGCTGATCACACCATTGATTTAATTTGTGTTCAATATTCACTGATTTTGCTCACTTAAATAGTTTTGAGATATCTTTGCTAATTATTCTTACTAAGGATAGTCTATCTTCAAGTGGAACGGGAATGATTATAGGTATTAAAGGGCATTTATGGATTGTCGATTACATTGTGCAGCCTGCTGTGTTGCACCCTCTATCTTTTCTCCAATTCCCGGTATGCCCGGGGGAAAACCCGCTGGTATTGCCTGTATTCAGCTTGATGAAAATATGGGCTGTAAATTATTTAACCAGCCCAACCGACCTGCCGTTTGTAGTCAATTGAAAGCATCCCCAGAAATGTGTGGCTCAAACCGGGATGAAGCCCTGTTATACCTGATAAATCTGGAAGAAATTACCCGCCCTTAGGTGTCTTGCTCTGAATTACCGAACCGATTATGTAAGGTTTTATCCTTTTCCTGCCACATTCCATTCAACCAACGTTGAATTTTTATTCTGTTTTCCGGATTATCGCGGTAATCCACTTTTACTTCGTCCGGAATATCCAGTACTTCAACGGTCACCTTTATTTTTGGTATCCAGCCCCCCAGCACCCGCCATAAACTCAGCTGTTGAGTCGGGTAATTGATGGTGACGTTAACTAAATGATGGATCTGATTGCCCAACAGGCTCAAAACATAGCCAACACCCCCGGCCTTTGGTTTGAGCAAATTCCTGTAGGGTGAATTCTGTCTTTGTTTTTTCTCCGGGGTAAATCTTGTGCCCTCAACAAAGTTCATTATAGAAACGGGTGAGCCTTTAAACTTTTCACACGCTTTTTGTGTTGCTTTAAAATCCTTGCCCGCATCTTCAGGGTGTTTTTTTAAATATTCTTTACTGAATCGCTTCATGAAAGGGAAATCCAGTGCCCACCAGGCAAGGCCAAATACCGGGATCCAGATGAGTTGTTGCTTCAGAAAAAATTTCAGGAATGGGATTCGATAATTTAGTACTTTCTGCAATACAATAATATCGGCATAAGATTGATGATTGCATACCACCAGATAGGAACGCTTTTTTTCCAGATTTCCCTCCAGATCAAGCTCAATTTTTACACCGGAAATATAACGTAATACCCAACTGTTAACCGCAATAAAGGAGGTTGCAAAAAAAATAAGTAGCTGACTGCAGCCCTTACGCCACATAGGTACAGGGACAATAAATTTTAAGAACGCCACGATAAAAAGTGGCGTAGTCCAGATAATGGTGTTGATGAGCATTAAACTCAGGCTAATAGCTGCCCGAATATGTCGAAATAGCGTTATTATCATTGACAAAAACATAGCTGTTAAGAAAGTATAAAGGGCATAATACACCATTCATGCCGCTGATCAATGCCTGTGATGACAACAGAGTTATCTAGATTTTATAATCATTCCTTTGAGACAATTCTGTGCTAAAGTATTGAATAAATTCCCATTCCAGCCCATCTCTGGTTTCAAAATATACTCGTCTTCGAGCCGGATGTTCCTGATTATCCGAAGTCATCTCATAACCTGACTGCGTCAGATTTTTAACCACCTTATTGATATCTTCAACCACAAAACCTATATGGTTTGTACCTACATCGGCATACCGCTCCAGACTGGCCCGAGTATTTGCCGTTGGCCCCTGTAGTGCTACATAACTTTCATCTGTACCAATATGTATCCAGTGATAGGTTTTACCATTACTTTCAGAATCACCTTCACCTCGAATAGCGAATTCCGGCATGGCTGTTGTTAAGAAATTAACGGCTTCGGTTATATCACCTACGGTAATATTCACATGTTCTACTTGCATAATTTTTTCCTCATGTTGGTTAATTTAGGTTAATACCGGTAATTCTGTAAGCGCACCGTCTCGCACCTGCAATTTGATGCTCAAGCCGTTTCACTTCGGCAAGACCCTGTAATAACGATTGAAAAATTTCCAGTTCTGAGCGGCAAAACCCCTGACAACGGCTCGCTGCAGCACAAATGGGGCAATGATTTTCAATCAGTAAATAACCCTCACCTTCTTTTTCTATACTGGCCATATAGCCTTCTTCGCTGCGAATTTTGGCTAATGTCTCTACTTTTTCTGACAGGTTACAGCAGCTAACCAGGCGAGCTTGATATTTGTTCAGGGTTTCAGTTTCTCTGACTGCAATTAATTTCTCCAGCCCCTGTTCACCGAATACCTGTTCTATGGAATCAATCAATTCCAGGGTTAAATCTTCATGCCGGTCCGGAAAATATGACTGCCCCCGTTGGGTCAGCATCCAGAAACGTTTAGGTCGGCCTCGCCCTTCCGCCTTTAAATAACTGGTGATATCACCAGTCTTTGTCAACTTTAATAAATGCTGTCGAGCGCCCATACTGGTTAATTCAAGCTTTTCTGCCATTGAAGCTGCTGTCAACGGACCACGGGTTTTGAGCAAATAACGGATTTTATGTTGACTACTCTCTGTAGATTTATTTTCTGGCGAGGCTTGCATCCTGTATCAACCTTTATATAAAGTTATTTATTTGTATAATAAACTACAGTTGTAAATATGTAAAGTTTTTACTTTATTTAATGGTGGTCAATTTCTTACAAGGCAACAAGCATTATTTAACTTGGACCTGGGACAGTTCTCATTTAGAATTGCTAAATACTTCTCCGAAACCGTACCCCATTATGATTGATGCAAAACTGATTGACGATCTGGCCACGAAATTATCCGAGGCTGTACCTCCGGGAATCAAACAGGCAAAAACCGAAACTGAAAAACACCTGAAAGCAATTTTACAATCAGTATTGGGCAAACTGGATCTGGTCACTCGCGATGAATTTGATGCCCAGATACGTGTTTTGGCGCGTACCCGGGAAAAGCTGGAGGCATTGGAAGCCCAGGTTTCAGCCCTGGAAAATAGCGTAAAGGAAAACCCGCCACCTGAAAATTAATTTTTTCAAGGTGGCTTAATTACTTAGAGTTCCTCTAATAACAAGGATGTTAATCATGAATCTTTCTCTGATACATAGTCGTGCCGTAGTGGGTGTTCGTGCACCCGAAGTCACCGTTGAAACCCACCTCTCCAACGGCCTACCTTCCTTAAATATTGTAGGCTTGCCCGAAGCCGCAGTTAGAGAAAGTAAAGATCGGGTCAGGAGTGCACTGCTGAATACCCATTTTGAGTTTCCTCCCCGGCGTATAACCATCAACCTGGCTCCGGCCGATTTACCCAAAGAAGGAGGTCGCTTTGATTTACCCATAGCCATCAGCGTGTTGGCTGCTTCAGGGCAATTACCGGATGAACGACTGGGACAATTTGAATTTGTCGGGGAACTGGCTCTTTCCGGCGAAATTCGTGCAGTTAAAGGGATACTCCCCCAGGCCATTGCCACAGAGAAATGTCAAAAAACACTGGTTCTCCCATGGGATAACCTCGCCGAAGCACAAATGGTTAAAGGTTTGAAAATAATTCCTGCCAGACACCTGCTGACACTCTGTGAGCAACTCCGCGGACAAAAGCCGCTAGATTTAGATAAAAACGCCTCAACTAATCGACACAATTATCCCTCTGAACTTTTGACCAATATCTGTGGTGATATTGCAGAAGTCAGAGGACAACATCAGGCGAAACGTGCTCTCGAGATTGCCGCTGCCGGTTTTCATAATCTGATTTTCCTCGGTCCTCCGGGTACGGGCAAAACCATGCTGGCTTCACGCCTACCCGGGTTACTACCGCCTATGTCTGATGCAGAGGCCCTTGAAGCGGCTGCCATAGCCTCGGTGGCCGGAAAGCAACCCCACTTATCCAATTGGCACCAACGGCCATTTCGATCCCCTCATCATACCTCGAGTGCGGTTGCATTAGTTGGTGGTGGCAGCCAACCCCGTCCCGGTGAAGTCTCACTTTGTCATCGTGGCGTTCTATTTATGGATGAACTGCCTGAGTTTGATCGCAAGGTACTGGAAGTTTTAAGAGAACCTTTGGAATCAGGTATGGTAACCATTTCCAGAGCAGCACGGCAGGAATCTTTTCCGGCATCGTTTCAATTAATTGCGGCCATGAACCCCTGTCCCTGTGGTAATTTTGGTTCACAGAAAAAAGTGTGTCGCTGTTCCCCGGATCAAATTCGTCGCTACCTTGGTAAGCTCTCTGCGCCGTTTATCGATCGTATTGATTTGCATATTGATGTGCCGCCGCTGGCCAGGGGCGAATTAAGTAAAAAGAATCCACAGGCTGAAACCTCAAAACAGATCAGAGAACGTGTCACCGCTGCCAGAAAAATTCAATTAAACAGAAACGGTACAGCCAATGCAAAAATGAATGCCGAGATGATGAATCAATGCTGCCAGTTGACAGAAAAAGATGCAGAATTTTTAGAAGCGACTATTGAACGATTAAGTCTATCGGCCAGAACTTATCACCGCATTATTAAAGTTGCTCGCACCATTGCTGATTTAGCCGGGGAAAAACAGATCAACAAAACCCACCTTGCTGAAGCCATTACCTATCGAAAACTGGAGCGTATGCTAAATCAGCTGCCTTAATCTTTATACCCATGATCATTCAAATTAATACTTTGTCTGACCATACTGCAAATTCGTTCCCTGTGGGATCGGAAAAATGGAAGCGTCGTCCACCGGGAAATGAAAAAGTGGGTTTGATAATTTTCCCTTTATTCGCCCTTATTTTCTCCAGCGTCATTTCCAGATCTTCACTATAAAATACCACTAAAGCAGCACCATTTTCGCTAGAAGAGACTAAAGACGATCGATAAAATCCACCCGATATTCCAGCATTGGAAAAAGACATATAGTCATCACCATAAATAACAAATTCCCAATTAAAAACTTCGCTAAAAAATAATTGAGTTTCAGAAAAATCCTTTGAAGGAAACTCGATATAATTTATTTTTTCATGTGCACTCATCAGCTTTACCTCAAATTTTATTGCTGTTTTTCCAAATCTAATCGATAGGCAGCATGACAACTAACACAGTTTTGCATTAGCGTAGAAAGCTGCGTTAACACCAGTTGTTTATCTTCCATATCTGCTGTATCCAGAGCCAGCTGATCAAATCGGGAGTGAGTATCAAAACCCAGTTTCTTAAAACCTAAAGGTAATTTACTCATTAATGAACCCGGCACATCTTTTTGAGCAGCTCGACCCGATGCCCT
>DRNA01000130.1 GCA_011322365.1 Aeromonadales bacterium
ATTCCGAACCACGTCGATTGAGGGTTTGGCTATCGGGATCCTCTCTGGGTGGATTTTTTTTGAAAAACAGGCGCCAGCTGATGATCGATACCACCGATAAAATAGAGAAGATAATAAACTGCAGTTCCCAGCCCAAACTGGGGATAAGGGCTTTAAGCAGACTCACCACTAATGCAGCGATGCCAAACCAGAGAAATATGGCTCCCGGTGCAAAAATTTCCAGAACAAGCAGCACCAGACCGGCTACGCCCCAGTGCCAATATTGAAGATCGACTAAAGCTTCGGCTATCATGATTTTTTACCAAAAGTTTCTTTGGCAATTTCAGCGACACCGGCAACCGCACCTATAATGCCACTGGCTTCCATGGGCATAAGGATTAATTTGCTATTATCGGCTGACGCAATATCTTTCAGGGATTCAACATACTTTTGAGCAACAAAATAGTTGATAGCCTGTACATCACCTTCAGCGATGGCAGTGGATACCATTTGCGTGGCTTTAGCTTCTGCCTGAGCTAAACGTTCTCGTGCATCGGCTTCACGATAGGCGGCTTCTTTTTCACCTTCGGCTTTTAAAATAGCTGCCTGTTGATGGCCTTCAGCGCGTAGAATTTGAGCCTGTTTGTCACCATCGGCTTCTAAAATTACCGCTCGCTTTAAACGCTCGGCTTTCATTTGTCTGGCCATGGCATCAACCAGATCCCTGGGTGGTAAAATATCACGAATTTCTATCCGGGTGACTTTGACACCCCAGGGGTTGGTGGCTTCATCGACAATGGTAAGGATTTTGGCATTGATATCATCGCGTTTGGAAAGCATTTCATCTAATGTCATTGAACCTAATACGGTACGCATATTGGTCATGGTGAGATTCTGCATGGCCCGTTCCAGATTATTGACCTCATAGGAGGCCTGGGCGGCATCCATCACCTGATAAAAACAGATAGCGTCGATAGTGACGGTGGCATTATCACGGGAGATCACCTGTTGCTCCGGGATATCCAGTACCGTTTCCATCATATTCACCTTATTGCCGACAGATTCAATAATTGGCACAATAAGATGCAGCCCTGGTCTCATGGTGCGAATAAATTTTCCAAATCGAACCAGTGTATATTCATTACCCTGGGGTACAACTTTTACACCTGATAAAACCAGAAATACCGCAAATACGGCAAATGCTATAACAATATAATCCATAATAATTTCCTTTTAGTTGTTGTTAATCTAATATTCTCTAAACTCTATCCTCGGGTAAGATTACCGCAGTACTTTCAAAATCCGGCGTCTGATCATCTATAAATTTAAACAGGTTATAACCGATTAGTACCTGATCACCATCTTTTAAAAATGTGGATGAGCTTATTTTGTGGCTGTTGAGTTTAGTCGCGTTAGTACTACCCAAATCTTCCAGTTCATATCTTAACATGCCATCCAGATAAGGATCCGGTGTCACTTTTATTTTCGCGTGATGTGAACTGACAGCGATGTCATCAATATGTACGGTATTGTCTGTACTACGGCCAATGGAGGTTTCGCCTACTGGTAAATCAAATTTTGACACGGCGACGCCATCGACCATCAGTGCAAGTATTGCCATTATGTACTCCTAGTATTGTATCAGCACCACTGAAATGTTGTCTCTACCACCAGCTTTATTGGCGGCATCAACAAAATGCTGGCACATATTCTCTAACGAATCCGGGGTCGAAAGCAACTGTTTGATCTGTTTATCATCTAGCATATCAGATAAACCATCGGAGCAGAGTAATAATAAACCATGACCATCTAGTTGACTGAGGGAAACGCTAATATCTATGGTGTTAGCCACACCCAGTGCCCGAGTCAACAGGTTTTTGCGCATGGATTTCCCCAGATCTTCTTTTTCAATCAAGCCCTGATCCAGCATTTCTTCAATCAATGAATGATCTCGGGTCAATGGTTTCAGAATGTCATTTGCAAATTGGTAACAGCGAGAATCACCCACATGTGCCAGCAATAATTGACTGGCTTCAATACAGGCAAGGATTAAGGTGGTCCCCATGCCCTGATATTCTGAATTTTCCTGTGCTGCTGTATAAATAGACTGGTTTATTTGCTCAATAGTTGACACGATAGCATCTTCATTCCAGTCAATTTTTTGTAACTGAATATGTAACTGCTTGCAGGCTAATGCACTGGCAACTTCGCCTGCACGATGACCGCCCATACCATCTGCCACCAGAGCAAAAGCTTTGTCATTATCGAATTGCTTAAAACTGATAGCATCTTCATTGTTGGCGCGGCATTTCCCTGCGTCGGTTTTTGCTGCGATAAGAATTTCAGATTTTTCCATGAGTGTTTATCCAATCCTTGCCATAGCCGCTTCAATAGCTTCTGCCATTTCTGCCGCAGTATCATAGCGTTGATCGCGTTTTTTATGCAGGGCTCTATTAATAATCCGTGTGGCGCTGGGAGGTAAATTACTGCGGCGTTTTTTCAGTGGTGTATGTTTCTGGTTGGCAATACTGTAGGTCAGGGAGGCCAGATTGTCGCCCTCGAAAGGTAGTGCAGCACTAAGCAGTTGATAAAAGGTCACACCCAGACTGAAAATATCGGCCCGGCCATCAACTTTTGCACCGGCCAGTTGTTCCGGAGACATATAATAAGGGCTGCCCAGAATAGTGCCAGTGCGAGTTTTTGAATTATCGGTAACACAGGCGATACCAAAATCGGTAATGACTACTTCTTCTTCATCGGCATCATAAATGAGGTTGCCAGGTTTAATATCCCGATGCACAATTTTTTGCGAATGGGCATAATCCAGTGCGTAGGCTGCCTGCAGCATCAGATGATAAACCGTGCTCACCGGCAACAGGGATTCCTCTCGAATAAAGTCACTTAAAGGTCGCCCCTGAAGGTAATCCATGGCGATATAGGCGAGATCCTGTTCTTCACCAACATCATAAATGGTGACAATATTCGGGTGACGTAATTGACCGGCAGTTTCGGCTTCGCGATAAAAACGTGCTTTGGCTTCTTCCAGATCGTGACCGGAAAATTCACTTGAAAGCGCCAGGGTTTTGACTGCAACACTGCGCCCAATTTTAGGGTCGGAACCCAGATAGACTACACCCATGGAGCCCTGCCCGATGACTTTATCAATATGATAACGACCGAGTTGAGGATGTTGTAACCCGGTTTCAGTGAGTAGCATAGTCTGGGCATATTGGGGTTGAATATCACCAGTGACTACGCTGGCAGCCTGTCGGAGACGATCGATACGTTCGTGTAATTTTTCATGCTGTTTATCACCGACGGAGAGCAGGTGCTGGTAAAGTCGGATGGCATCCTTATAGTCGCGTTTTTTCTCCATTTTCTGTCCGAGCTGGTAAAGCAAATCTTTGGTATAGGTGGAACCCGAACAACGTTTCAGATAACCGAAGGCAGTAGTCAGTTCGCCTTTTTCTTCACTGGCAACGGCTAACATCTGGTTCGCTTCGTCACGGGTTTTCTGATGCCTTAAAAACCAGTTAGATATTTGCTGAAACAGCCACAGACCTGCCTGTACCATAATCAGCCAAAAAGCTAAAACTGTACCGGATAACCACCAATGATGTGTAATAGCAATTACTACCTGGGCAATAATGGCTAACAGGGAAACAAGTGAAATCAGTAGAAAATTAACCCCGGTACTCAGTTTGGGGGCGATCATCCACAGATAAAGTGCAAAGATTAACAGTAACATCACTAATCCAGGTAAATCCCATCCCGGTCGATAATCCCATGCTCCGGTTTCAAGTGCAGCAAGGGTAGCCGCGCCAGCTTTAACTGCAGCATCATTTGATGGCGTGATAAAGACAGTTTTATTGGCCCAGAGTTTATCGGTTTGATTGCTCAGTAATGCCAGGGCATCAGAACGAACATCATCAGCAGAAAATCTTGGCCAAAGCGAACCATCGGGAGATAAATGAAGTTGATTGTTAGCAGAAGTAATGGACCAGGGTGATCGACTGAGGCTTTTGGCGGCTTCATTATTTTCCATTTGTGATTGAAAATATAACGCCAATGCCAGATCGGTAACATAATTGGCATGGTTATTTTCTGCAGCCTGTTGTTGCCAGAGTAACTGTGTTGGATAACGGTTTGAAACCGGAGCAGAAAATTTTAACAATTCCTGCCAGTTATTGATGACGGTAGTATGGGTTGCACCTACTGCCGGTACTGGTTGGAGTTTATTCAGCGCGGAAAACGTTGCTTCATCAGCAGGGATTTTAACGGTTATTTCTGAAACCGGTGATACCAGAGCGATATGGCGTGTTCGGTCAGAACTTGAATTATACAGTGGAGCTGCTAAAAGTGTTTTTTCTGCCAGTTTAGCCAGTTTATTTTCCAGAGTGGAATCCAGCGGTTTAGTACTATTTTCCGCATTAACCCAACTGGGTGTGCGATGACTCCAGTCCCCCGCCAGAATTAATGCAGCGGGAGGAGCTTTTAGCATCACATCGAGCGCATCATTGAGACGAACTTTTTTCTCCAGGTCGGTTAATTCATCGGGAAATGTCAGATTGATAATTTGAGTAGAAACCGGAGTAGGCGCTAACCAACTCACAAGCTGATGTATTTGCTTGTCAATAAAGTTGCTCAGCGGCTTAAATAAGCTAAAAACCAATAAGGTTATTAGCAGCAGCCAGCTTAAACGATGATGAATAAGATTATTAATTGAAATCATTATCGCCTAAGTCTAGCATTTAATTATCAATCCTTCGCAGATCTTGAGATAAAAATTGCTTAAATTTGCACTGATCAAGATTTGCGATAATGCTCATTTTTTTGTGGGGCAGAAACTAGCTCCTATATTTTCTGCATACATCATGCTTGTGAATTAGGTAGGAGTGGCTTCAGCCGCGATGGGAATATGACAAAGTTCAGGTAAATTTTGCAGGCTTTGATGGTGAGGATTATGGGTATATTGGTTGTTAGCGGGATATAAAAAAGTGGACGTATCTTGCCATATCTGTATAGGGCTGTTGATGTGCGAGTTTTTGTTCCATCTGCAGGATGTCTTCAGAACTGATTTTTTCTTTCACTGGTCTGGGTAGATAATCATAAAAGCTTCGTAATCCCATTTCACGCTTTATGTTCAAATGATGGTTATGTATGAAGGAACGTATATCAGCAGGATTTAAAGGATTCAAAGGCGTCAAACCACCCGCTTCTCCACGGAAATCATCTGAAAGCACTTTACGGAAATTTCCTCTGAGCACATTGTGTAAGATAATGGCCTGCCGGTTATAAAATGCCAGTGAAAGTGCGGTTTCAGGCGAGAGTAATGACAAAATTGCCTGAAGCCCCTGATAGGGATCTGCTAACCATTCCAATACAGCGTGAGCCAATATCAGATCAAATGGGCCGCGTGGCAGATGTGCTGATGAAGTTATATTGTCGTCGGGTTGAACTAACTGTTGAAAGGGTGCATGAATCCATTGAATATTATCATATACACCGGTTTCTTTTGCATTTTGTTGCGCTTTTGATAACATTTGCTCTGAAATATCGACATAGGTCACTTCGTGCCCCATGCTGGCTAACCAGATGGATAACTGGCCTAAGCCACCAGCAATATCGAGAATTTTCAGTGACTCTTTGGCTCCAGATTTTAAACTTCGTTGTTGCAGATAATGTTGAAGTTCATTTTTTAACAACTGCAAACGGATCTGACCTTTTAGAGTGCCATAAATCTTTTGTTCGAAGTGTTCCACCAGACCATCAAAGTTTTGATCTAGCACGCTAAAGTTCTCATAATGCCTTAATACCCTTCTAATACAGGTTGATTATGGGTATATTATCCCATAAATACCGAACACAGGTTAAGTTATGACCATTAGTCGTAAAAAATTACAGAACTATCTCAATGAACTATTGCAACCTTGGCAAATGAAAGATTATTGCCCTAATGGTCTGCAAATTGAAGGTCGTGATACCATCGCTAAAATTGTCACTGGCGTGACGGCATCACAACAACTCATCGATGCGGCTTTAGAAAGCAATGCTGATGCGTTGCTTGTTCATCATGGTTATTTCTGGAAATCGGAGCCGGAAATTATTACCGGTATGAAACGTAAAAGATTAACTTCAATTTTAAATAATGATTTAAACCTGTTTGCCTATCACCTGCCACTGGATGTTCATGCGGAATTTGGTAATAATGCCCAACTGGCTAAACGACTGGGTATAAAGGTTCAGCGCTCCCTGGAGCCATGGAACAAGCAATGTGTTGCAATGAAAGGAAAGTTAATCAGCCCCGTTTCAGCAATAGAGTTTAGCCATCAGATAGAGAATGCTCTGGATCGTCAGGTGTTCTTTAATGAAGCAGGTGACCATCAGATTGAGACTATTGCCTGGTGTACCGGAGGTGGTCAGCATTATATTGATGTAGCTGCTGAACAGGGTATCGATGCATTTTTAAGCGGTGAAGCCTCAGAGCAAACTATCCATGTATCCCGTGAGATGGGAATACATTTTTATGCAGCGGGTCACCATGCAACCGAAAGATATGGGGCAAAGGCATTAGGTGAACATCTGGCTGAAAAATTTGATATCGAGGTTGAGTTCATTGATATTGATAATCCAATTTAAAGACACAAACAATTACCAGAAGTTGAGCCATTAGTTAAAATAAGGAAATAGCATGAAAGTCCACCAATTGATTACCACCTCGCTAATGTTGATATTATTAACAGGTTGCAGTAACGAAAAAATTGATAATCTTGAGGAAGTTGAAAGTTACTGTAAGCAATCAATACGTGAAAATGATGCCTTTTGTGAATGTGTAGCACGTTCAGCAAACGAGAAGTTAAGCGATCAACAAATTGCTTTTATGGCAGCAGGTTTCAGAAAAAATCAACAGAAAATCACTGAATTACGAGAGCAGATGCCTATGGAGGAACTTTTAGCGGTCGGGGTTTTTATGGCTTCTTCGGTGACGAAATGTGCAGATGAGGATTAATTAAATTAATGAGTTCAATTTGTGATCTTGTAAATTTTCCTGAATAAGCCAGAGTCTGTCCTGCCCCCAGAAACTTATCCCATTGTAATCAAAGCTGGGTACTCCCCATAAACCAGGTCTATTGAGTGAATGACGATTACTCTCCACCTCGTGTTTCCAGTCAGTGTTCTTCAGATACTTTTTTGCCTGC
>DRNA01000131.1 GCA_011322365.1 Aeromonadales bacterium
GTCATTCCGACTGTAATGGAGGAATCTTTCAGTGACAACAGTATTAGCAGAGCAAGATCTCTCCACTACGGTCGAGATGACAGGCTATTTTTTCTTAAGTACCTACCTATGAATATTTTTTAATCATTACTTTTCAACTGGAAAGTGCTAATAAAATATCAACCACATGTTGTTGTGCTGCCCTTTTAGCAACACCAAAAGGATCTTCGCTTTCATTTTTTGAAATGGTTGATAAATAAATATCTGACATATGGTAATTTGTATTTGAAGAATATTTTCCAATACGAATGATTTTAACATCTCTGGCGCGACAGTCCTTTAATATCGCATCACTCAAGTTTAAACCACCGTTAGAAGATAATAATATCAGCACATCATTTTCTGCCAATGTTTTTAAAAACTGGGATTGATAGGTTGAATCACTGGAAGAAAAAGCAACCTTGCCAGCCTGTATCAATCCAACAGCGAAATGTTTTGCCACAAAATTTGAACTTCCACTACCTACAATTAAAATCCTGGATGCACTTTTTATTGCATCAATGGATGAAATAAATGAATCTTCGTTGTTGAGTTCAATAGTTGCCGTGACGGCTTCAAGTTTGTTTTTTAAAAGTTTATCAGAGACTTCATCCAACGCAGCATTTACAAATCGTTTAGTACTTCTATCACCATTAACCGAAGAATTTTTTGCTATGGCTTCACTCACAGCCATTTTTATATCGGGATATCCCTTAAAACCTAATTTCTGACAAAATTTAACCACACTGGATTGACTCACACCAACCGCACTGGCTAATTGCTGAGAAGAATAATCTCTCAACAAGGCTGAATTAGTTAAAATAAAATCTGCCAGCTTTTTTTCATTTGCAGACATTTCATCTCTTATCGAACGGATTTGAAGTAAACAGCTCATTTCATTTTCAACCATGATATAAATTAATTGTTCTTACATTCAACTATTTCATTCAAACCAGGAATATAGTTAAATAAGATGAATTAAATGTATATAAATCTGCATTTCAAGCAATGTTTTTGATTACATTACAGGGTAAATATTTTATACTATTTACAGCATAATTTCACATTTACATTTCTTCCATTAAGGCTTTTTCAAATCAGATGAAACCGCTCACAACCCTATCAGCAAAGATTATTTTGTGGATGTTAATGCTCATCTATTTGAGCTTAATTTCTGGATGCAGTTTCACTTACAAAAAAGCGGTTAAAACCACAACACTCACAGACTTTGAAAAATCTATTGCACAAAAAATAATCTTAGATATACGCTATTTCTGTAATAACAAACAAAATAAAAGCGAAAAATGTCTTAAACCGGTAACCCATTTACCTTTATCACTAAAACAGATGATATCAGATACTAATATCGGTGGCATAATTCTATTTTCGGAAAACATCCATTCCCTTAAACAAACTATCAAATTAACCCGAAAACTTCAACAAGCTGCAAAAAACACCTTATTTATCGCGATTGATCAGGAAGGTGGTCGTGTTATTCGTCTACCGGGCACTCTCGGTACTTCTTTTTCAGGCAATATGGCTATTGGTGCAACTTATCCACGACATAATGTCTATTATTCTAGAAAAGTCGGTGAAATTATTGGGCAGGAGCTTGATTTACTGGGCATAAACGTTGATTTCGCCCCAGATATTGATGTTAACACCAATGCAGATAATCCAGTAATTAATATTCGCTCCTTCGGTGAAGATGCACTGCGAGTTGCCCGGTTAGGTCAGGCTATGACAGAGGGAATACAACAGCATATTATCGCCACCCTGAAACATTTTCCGGGTCATGGAAACACAAATATAGACAGTCATACCGGTTTACCCTCAATCGACATAGCCAGAGAAATTTTTCAGAAAAATGATCTGCTTCCTTTTGCCCAAATCATAAAAAACTCCCCCCCTGGAATGATTATGAGCGCCCATATTCAATACCCAAAACTTGATGCGACTCAACTCGTTTCAACCCAGAAAAAGCTAATAGTCAAGCCTGCAACAATGTCCCACACCATATTAACAAAATTGTTACGACAACAATTAAACTATAATGGTGTGATTATAACCGATGCACTTAATATGGCCAGCATCAGCAATCATTTTAAACCAGTAGATGCCACAATTAATACCTATGTGGCTGGAGCAGACATTGCTTTAATGCCAATGAAAATCAGATTTCATAGCGACATTGAAAAATTTAAATTATTTATCAGAAAAGTTGCTAAGGCCTATCAGAATACTCCAGAATATAAAAAAAATCTAAAGGAATCATTACAACGAATTTCTTCTTTAAAAGCTAAAATTATAAAACCCACTACTCTTTTTTCTTTAAACAAACAAATTAAACAGGCTAGAAAATTTATTGGAAATAATGAGCATCGATTATTAGAAAAACAACTATCTATAGATGCCATAAGTATAATAAAAAATAAGCCTGGCATTATCCCAATTAAATCTAATCTGTATAAACGCATACTTTTAGTCGCTGAGGATGCTACTCAACTAAAGTATTTCAAAAATACTTTAGCAAAAACATTTCTCAAAACACAGGGTGTTCAACTCAAAATAAGGCTATTAAATATCAATGACACCAGAACAGATAAAGCGGGAAAGTTGATAAAAAACAATGACATAATAATTGTTATTTATTCTCCTGATTTTAAATCTCCAGTCGCATCAAGAACAACAGACTCTGAAAAAATGCAGTTAACAGGTTATCAAATTATAAACAGGATAAAATCTATTTTAGAGTTCTCCAGAATAAATCAAAAACCGTCTTTACTTGCTGTTATGGGTTCACCTTATGCAGCTCAAACTCTTTTACCGTTAGCTGACGCGGCAGTCACCACATACAATGGCAGCATTTTCATAAAGCATAACCATATTTTAGCGCCAGATTATGATGCTCTTTCTTCATTACTATCTGGAAATATAAAGCATTATGGCCAACTACCCATCAGCATTAAAAATACCATAAATGAGACTAAGCATAACTCTATAAATATAAAAAAAACTCAGGAGTAAATCATGGCAGAAAATTTCACTTTATTCGACTGGAGCATATTTATAGGATATTTTTTATTACTTGCCATAACTGGCTGGTATTTTAGTCTTAAAAAGATAACTAACACCGAAGATTATTTTCTCGGAGGCAATAACATGCCGGTATGGTTAGTAGCTATTTCTGTACTGGCTACAGCACAATCCGCGGCTACATTTCTTGGGGGCCCCGATCAGGGTTATCGTTCGGATTTAAGTTATCTTGCTACAAATATTGGCGCTATTATTGCTGCTCTGTTTGTTGCTCACTTTCTTATACCAAAATTCTACCGCTACAAAGTCACAACCGTTTATGAATTGTTAGAAGTGCGATTTGGTGAATTGGCAAAAAAACAGGCTGGTGTGATGTACCTGATAGGTCGAATATTTGCCAGTGGAGCACGTTTGTATATGGCCGCTATTGCTGTCTCCATGATTCTATTCAGTGATATTGCAGCCGAACACGTTATTTTATCCATCAGTATTCTGGCCGTCATCGGGCTAGCCTATTCGCTTATGGGTGGTATCCGAGCCATTATTTACAGTGATGCTATCCAGTGTGCTGTTTATGTCAGTGCGGCCATTGCTGTAGTTTATTATTTATTAACCGATATTCCTGCAAGTCTCGGTGATATTTATCAGGCGCTCAATGTACCCGTTGATGGCAGCCCTTCCAAATTCACCCTGTTTAACTTTAATGTTGATTTCTCCTCAACAGGTACATTTACCGTTTGGGCTTCATTAACCGGTTTTGTACTTCTCAATATCGCTTCGTTCGGTATGGATCAAGATATGACCCAACGAGTTTTAACCTGTAAGTCAGCTAAAGAAAGTGCAAAAGCGATGTTGCTTTCAATGGTTTTTGTGATCCCGGTAGTACTTATTTTTATCACTATTGGATTATTACTTTATATTTTTTACCAACGTCCCGATCTCATGGGACTCTCTCAAACAGCTGAAGTTGTACAAAATTTTGACGGTGAGAAAATAACCATTTTTATGTATTATGTCCTCAATCAGATGCCTGCCGGCCTGAGAGGTCTGGTTACTGTGGGAATTGTTGCTGCAGCTCTTTCTACACTTAATTCAGGCCTTAACTCCATGTCATCTGTCATTATTCAGGATCTTTATCGTCCCTGGCTTAGCAGCAGAAATATCAAAAAAAATGAACAACATTTTGTTAATGCAGGTCGTTTTGGTATGTTTCTGGCAGCCTCTGCACTTGGAAGTATGGCCATCTTAAGTTTTTACTGGCAACGTTATACTGATATGCCCTTACTGGCATTTGCATTAAGTGTTATGGTGTTTTCCTATAGTGGATTACTTGGTGTTTATTTTAATGCACTTTTTACTGAACGAGGTAATACTATCAGTGTATTTTTAGCATTAATTACTGGATTTACAGTGACACTTTTGTTTCAACCATATGTACAGGATATATTACATATTTCCTGGTTTAAATTTGATTTAGCTTTCCCCTATCAGCTTTGTATCGCTTCAACTATATCATTTTTTGTATGCTATATTGGCAAACCGAAAAAACTTGAGCACACAAGAGAATCGTTTCAGCAATAGAGGTTATCTGATGTTAACTAGATTTATCATGGGCATTGATGCTGGAGGTAGTAAAACTGCTGGCTGCATACAGAACACTGAGACATTGCAAAGCTGGCGTGCTACTACCGGTCCGGCTTCTCTGACCACCAATCTGTCTTTGGCCTGTGAAAATATCAAAAATTTAATACATCAACTACTTGCTGAGACTCAATGTAATGCTAATGAATGTTCACTGGTATGTGGCGTTGCCGGGGCTGGAAATCAGCAAAATGTTGCTATCTTAAAATCACATTTAAATGATAATTTTCAACATTTGTTGATTACCACAGATGCCAGAACATCGCTTTACGGCGCCGCTAATGGAGAGCCCGTTATTGTCATTGCTATTGGCACCGGCAGTGTTGCCATGCGCCTGGATAATGACAACGTAGAAAAACAATTTGGTGGTTGGGGTTTCAATGCAGGGGATTTAGGCGGAGGCGCCTATATTGGCCGCTGTCTGGTTCAGTATGTTTTGACAAAGTATGACGAAGATAATCACTGTTATGAAGAAATTACTTTACAGACATTAAGTAAAATTGGTACAAAAAAACCCGATATTTTACAATGGCTGGCAGAGGCAAATGCAACGGATTTTACATCATTAGTGCCAATAGTATGCAAATACCTTAAACAGGAAAAAAATGACTCTTCCGGAGTTGCTTATAAAATCATGAAACAAGCCGCCATGGAAATCGACAAACTCATTCAATTGGCACAAACAGGCCAACACTATCCAGTTGTGTTAACTGGCGGCCTGGCAAGTACAATCTATCCGCTGCTAGATAAGGAGCATCAAAAGAATATCATTGAAGCAAAAGGTAATGCAGTTGACGGTGCTTTATTTTTAGCTCGCAGGTTTTAGGTAAACAAGAGAAGATAAAAATGGACAATAATCATTTAATTCATCAGTTGAATCAGTTGGTTTCAGAAAAGCAGAATCCTGAAACCCTGGATATTGACCAACAGAGTTCTCCAGGCATTGTAGCTAAAATTAATGCTCAAGATTTACAGGTAGCCCCTGCCATTACAGCTGTCCTGCCTGAAATTGCTCAGGCGGTTGATTTGATTGTGGCAGCATTTAAAAACAATGCACGTTTGATTTATATCGGAGCTGGAACCAGTGGTCGTTTAGGTGTGCTAGATGCAGTTGAATGTGTGCCCACTTTTGGCGTTGATGATAATCAGGTTATCGCTTTGATTGCTGGCGGTGAAGAGGCCATGTTTAAAGCTAGGGAAGGCATCGAAGATGATGAAAGTGCCGGTGAATTTGACATACAGAATGTGCAACTAAATGAAAATGATGTGCTGGTAGGCATTGCTGCCAGTGGACGTACTCCCTATGTGATCGGCGCACTAAAATATGCACAGTCTATCGGAGCGAAAACCATTGCCCTGAGTTGTAACCCTGAGGCTCAAATTAGTCGCTTTGCTGATATTTCTATTCTACCCGTTGTTGGCGCAGAAGCTTTAACTGGTTCCACCCGCATGAAATCCGGCACTGCACAAAAACTGGTTTTGAATATGCTCACAACGGCCAGTATGATTCGTATTGGTAAAAGTTATCAAAATCTGATGGTGGATGTAAAAGCAACAAACAAAAAACTCTATGCACGAGGCACTAAAATGGTGATGCAGATTACTGGCGTGGATCAGGACACGGCGGAGAAGACTCTAACGCAATCAGGAATGCAGGTTAAAGTTGCTATCCTGATGTTACTGGCTGACATCACTAAAACAGAGGCGATAAAACGATTGCATGACTCGGATGGTTTTTTAAGAAAAGCCCTGAGAGAATCAGGGGGTAGCTAAGATGAAAAGCTTGCCTGCAAACAAAATTATGCCTTTTTTTTCTATAACCCTCTTTCAGTTAATGCTGCTTTTATTTGTCACCTCAGCACCTGCATACCTGAGTACAAATGGCCAGAATTCTAACCTGGAGATGGAAAGAAATAACATCATACGCGTTGCAGCAGAGAATTCCTCAGCCTATTTACCTTTCCTTAAAAATAAACGCATCGCCTTGCTGGTGAATCAAACATCAACGGTTCATCGACAGCATCTGGTTGATTTTTTAATTAGCAATAATATCCAGGTGAAACTGATATTCGCGCCAGAACATGGCTTCCGGGGTAATAAAGGCGCAGGTGAGAAAATCAGCAATAGTCATGATAATAAAACCGGACTAGCTATTATTTCCCTACACGGAAAAATCAAAAAACCTCAACCCGAACAACTTAAAAATATAGACCTGCTGGTTTTTGATATTCAGGATGTTGGCGTCAGATTCTATACCTATATCAGTAGCTTACATTATTATATGGAAGCCTGCGCTGAAAATTCGATTCCCTTACTGGTGCTCGACAGACCGAATCCTAATGGTGACTATATCGCCGGTCCAGTGCTTGATTTACACTATCGCTCCTTCCTGGGTATGCATCCCATACCACTGGTACATGGCCTGACGGTGGGCGAACTGGCGCAGATGATTAATGGCGAGCATTGGCTGAAAAATGGCAAACAATGTGAATTGAAAGTTATCCCCGTACAAAATTATACTCACAACTCTCATTACCAGTTACCTATAAAACCCTCACCTAACCTGCCTAATGATGATGCCATTCGACTGTACCCTTCATTGGCATTATTTGAAGCCACATCGGTCAGCGTTGGCAGAGGAAGTAATTATCCTTTTGAAGTATTAGCTTACCCGGATGCAACTATGGGAACATTTTCTTTTACACCAAAAAAAATTAGTGGCAGCTGGAGTCGGCTCAATTATGCAGGAAAAAAATTATACGGAGAAAAACTCAAGGCGGCTGATTATTATTATTTTTCCCCAGAACCCTTTATACATTGGTTTGAAAAATTTAAAAGCAGAAAATTACCCTTCATTACCAGGCCTGAATTCTTAGATAAATTAATGGGAACTGATCAGTTCAGAAAACAACTTTCAGAAGGACTCAATCAAAAAACCATTGTTGACTCCTGGGTAAGTGCTCTAAAGAAATATCAACAAAAAAGAAGGCACTATCTTTTATATCCTGATAGTGATTATATAAAAGAGCACTTTAATCAATCCGGAAGCCAGCAGTGAAGAAATAAATTATCAGGCGACTGATGTCAGTTTGGGTTTATTGCTAAACTCGGCAATACGGCTGACTTTAGCACCCAGTGAAAGCAGTTTTTCTTCAATACAGTCATAACCACGGTCAATATGATAAATTCGATCCACCAGAGTTTCACCTTCAGCCTTTAAAGCGGCGATCACCAGAGAGGCTGATGCTCTCAGATCGGTTGCCATTACTTCTGCGCTGGATAATTTTTCAACACCTTTAATTATAGCAGTATTTCCTTCTACGGTAATATCCGCGCCCATACGCTGTAATTCATTCACATGCATAAAACGATTTTCAAAAATAGTTTCGGTAATTATACTGGTACCCTCAGCAATACTGTTTAGTGCAGTAAACTGTGCCTGCATATCGGTGGGGAAACCGGGAAAGGGTGCTGTACGAATGTTTACCGCAACAGGGCGTTTTCCGTTCATATCAAGTTCAATCCAGTCTTTGCCTGTTGTAATACTGGCACCGGCTTCAGTCAATTTCACCAGCACCGAATCCAGTAAATCGGGATCGGTATCTTTAAGTAATACCCGACCACCGGAAATAGCGGCTGCCACCAGATAGGTTCCCGTTTCTATTCGGTCCGGCTGGATACTGTGTTTGGCTCCCTGCAGCTTTTCAACACCTTCAATGGTGATCATATCCGTACCTGCGCCACGGATTCTAGCTCCCATTGAAATCAGGCAATTGGCTAAATCAACGATTTCAGGTTCTCTGGCTGCATTTTCAATAATACTGGTACCTTTAGCCAGGGTAGCTGCCATCATCAGGTTTTCAGTAGCACCCACGCTCACCATATCCATAAAAATTTTAGCTCCATGCAAGCCATTTTCAGCTCTGGCTTTAATGTAGCCATCATTCATTTCAAATGTTGCCCCCATGGCTTCCATTCCTTTGAGGTGCAAATCAACTGGTCGTGAACCAATAGCACAACCACCGGGGAGAGAGACATCAGCCTTACCCCATCGAGCTAACAGGGGACCAAGAACCAGAATTGACGCTCGCATGGTTTTCACCAGTTCATAAGGCGCTTTATAGGACTGGAGATGACGAGCATCGATGTCAACATGCATATCTGAACCCAGCGTTGTTGTTGCGCCCAACTGCCCTAAAAGTTCCAATGTAGTGGTAATATCATTCAAATGGGGCACATTACTTATTTGACTAACCCCCTCGGCTAAAAGCGTTGACATCAGAATAGGCAGGGCTGCATTTTTGGCACCGGAAATCCGAATGCTTCCATTCAGAGTAAAACCACCAGAAATTTGAAACTTGTCCATTCTTACTCCAACAAAATGTTAACAGGATTGATAATATCTAACAATAACCGTACTTTACATGAAATATAGCAGGATATCATTAAACTCTCTGTCTTATTCTGGTATAAATTGTGGCAATAAAGTGGCAAAAGGGCAAATCAGGTTAAAATTGTAGAAAATGGAGCGGGAAACGAGATTCGAACTCGCGACCCCGACCTTGGCAAGGTCGTGCTCTACCAGCTGAGCTATTCCCGCGTTGAAAGGTGTAAAAGTATATTTCAGGTTAAAATTTACCTCTAAAGTGAACAAGTTCACCCGAAAGGACGCGCATAATAGCAAAAAAGTTAACCAATGTTGAGTGCTTTTTTATTCTTTTTTCAAGTTGCAGCTACCATTGAGTTAATCCGCAAACTAATTCCTGTCACCCCTTTAACGCGCCAGTGGTCAGACCCTGCACCATAAATTTCTGTATATAACCAAAAAACAGTAACACTGGTAGTAACGATAATATCATCGCAGCGGCCATCTGCCCCCATTCAACAGAAAATCGTGAAACATAATTTAACAACCCTGCCGGAAAAGTCATATTTGATTGTTGGTTAATAAACATCAACGAAAACAGCAATTCAGACCAGGCTGCGGTAAAAACAAAGCCTAAAGTGGCACCAATGCCCGGCAGTGAAAGCGGTAACACAATTTTTGTCATACTCTGCAAGCGAGTGCAGCCATCGAGCATGGCCGCCTGCTCCAGTTCTTCAGGTATAGCGTCAATAAAGGACTGCATTAAAAAACAGGCAAAAGGTAAGTTAAATGCTACATAAATTAATATCAGTCCCTGAAGAGAATCTACCAGATGCCAGTCCGCCATAAGATTATATAATGGCCCTACCAACATCACTACAGGGAACATCTGTGTGAGCAATAACACAAATATTATCACCGCTTTGCCTTTAAAGTTAAAACGAGAAAAAGCATAACCGGTACCGATTGCAAAAATAGTGGTTAATAATGCTGTGGTTAAAGACAGCATTAACGAATTCATAAAATATTGCGGAAAATTACTCTCAAACAAAACGGCATAGTAGTGTTGCCAGGTGACCACATCGGGCCAATACTGCAATCCTTCTGAATAGAGTAATTTATCCGGTGTAATGGATATTTTAAACATCCAGTACAAAGGAAACAGTGTAAATAACAGATAACTGATGAGGATAATACGCTTTTTCACTGATTAGCCTCTTACTGGTAATTGGGCATTTTTGCTCTTAATTTGAGCAATAAAATACCATAAATGAGTAACATCAAAATAAGCAAAGAAGATATGGCGGCAGCATAGCCAAAATCCAGTTTGCTGTAGGCTGTATCATAAATGTAACTGGCGACTGTCTGAGTAGCGTTCGAAGGCCCACCTTTGGTCATGACCACAATAATTTCAGCAAAATTTGCTATCCAGAGCGTGCGTATCATCACGGTAATTAATAGTGTTGGCAATAACAGCGGCAAAGTGATGTGCCAGAACTGCTGTCGACTGGAAATATTATCAATTTTGGCTGAATCATAAATTTCATCAGGAATACTCCTTAACGCGGCCAGAAACATAATGGCAAAAAAGGCAATACCAAACCAGACATTAGCTGTGATGGGCCCCCATAGTGCCAGTTCAGGCATGGATAAAATATTATCTGCTCTTTCAAAAATACCCAGGCTCACCAACCAGTGAGAAATGGGGCCGGTGACCGGGTTGAACATCCAGGCCCACATCAGACCAATCAGAAAAGTAGGCACTGCCCAGGGTAAAAAGAGAATCGGCTGAATAATCTGGCGACCCTTAAAATGATTTTTTAAATTTAATGCCAGTAGTAGCCCCAGAGTAACCTGAAAAAATAATGAACTTATGGTCCAGACAAGAGTGTTTTTTAAGGCGTGATAAAAAACATCATCATGAAAAATTAACTGTTTCAGGTGACTAAAACCAGTAAATTCTTCTTCGCCGCTAAGAATATCAAAATGATAAAATGTATAACTTAAGCCCACTAGCATGGGTATCAGCATGAAGATAAAAATCATCAACAGCGTTGGTGCCAGATAAGGATATGCAGCCAGGCTGTTTTTACCTGGAACCATTTCGACTCTCCCGTAAGTGATTATCTGAAAATTCCTTTTCATGAAAATTATTTTGTTGTTTAAGCCAGTTATGTTCTGCCCTGGTTAAAAACTCAGACCAGATTGCCACCACTTCTTCAACGGTCTTTGAACCCAGTAACATCTCCTGAGCAGACTGAATCATGACAACCGAATCGAAATAATCAATGCCATCAAGATAGTTCGGATTAATCATATATTGCCAGCGATCATCGGCTATTTCTTTATACCAGCCGCGGTTATGTTCACCGGATGAAAATATATGTCTGGCCACATCCTGGTAAACTGGCACAATACCGGCCTGAATAGACCAGGCCCTGTTGTTCTTTTTTGAAAGTAAATGCTCAAGCAGTAACCAGGCATTTTTTCTGTGCATTGACTGTTTAAAAACAGACCAGCCAATAAAACCCAGGTGGGGAAAAGATTTTCCTGCAGGACCCAGTGGCATGGGCATGGAGGCATAGTCTTCATCATTCATGCGTTTTTTCAACGCCAGTAACGCATCGGGACTCTGATGTAACATGGCGCAGCGGTTGGCATAAAAACCGGCTACAGTTTCATTAAAACCCCAGTTAATACTGTCCCTGGGGAAATAACCTTTTTCATACATCTGTTTAATGATTCTCAGAGCCTGAATTACTTTGGGCTTGCTAAAGATACTCTGATGACTGGCGTCAAAATGCTCCACGCTACCATTCATGGTAGTAGCGAGCCAGTAGAAAAAAACAGCCCCTCCCCTGGCACCGTGAAAACAGAAACCGTATTTATTCGGCAACTGGGAAATTTTTGCTGAAACCGCTACAAAATCATCAAAAGTTAGCGGTAAGGTTTTAATTCCTGCTGCAGCAAATAATTTTTTATTGTAAATAAGTGCTCTTAAATAGGAACCATAAGGAATGACATATAAGCCATCTTGCCGTTTTAGATAAGCATATTTCAACAGCTCTTTAGAAAAATCCGACTTTACTAATGAGGCATCCAGGGACGGTTGTAGATTTTCCAGCAATCCCGATTTGATATAACGTGAAGCCCAGAAGTCCGGCATTTCAATCACATCGGGAACGGTGCCGCCTCTGACCATCATGGAGAGTTTTTCGTAAGCCTGTCCCCAGGGTAGAGAAATAACCTCAACCTGAACGCCATCATGTTTTCTTTCAAATTCATTTAATTGTTGACGTAATAATTTAGAACGATGAGGTGAAGATATCACTTCCACTAAAAGCAGTTTATTGCTGTTTCCATTCTGGTTAAACTTAATCACATTCCAGCTGATGATTAAAATGCTCATCAATAAAATGAAAATTATGATCAGTTTATTTTTCATCAGATCATCTGCTCGGGTAAACGCTGCTCGGTCTCAGCATCAAAAAGATGAATTTTACGGGTTTGCAACTGGAACAGACAGGTATCACCCACTTTTATGTCATTAACAGA
>DRNA01000132.1 GCA_011322365.1 Aeromonadales bacterium
GACCGACTAATGCTGCCTGTTGATCACCAGCAATACCTGCTATTGGAATAGAACCACCGAAAATAGAGTCCTCGTGGGTATAAACACTTTGATTAACGGATTCTAGCACTGTAGGCAGAATGGCTTTGGGGATATCAAAATACTCGAGCAATTCATCATCCCAACTGAGCGTTTGAATATTAAACAACATGGTCCTGGAAGCATTGGTCACGTCAGTGACATGAGATTGCCCTTTGCTAAAATTCCACACCAGCCAGCTATCGATTGTGCCAAACAAAATTTCACCCTGCCGAGCCCTGTCTTTTATCTGTGGGTGTTCGTCAAAAAACCATTTTAGTTTGGAGGCAGAAAAATAAGCATCGATAACCAGGCCGGTTTTTTTGTGGATCCATTCGGCCTTATTATCAGTTTTAATCTGTTGACAAATTTCTGCTGAACGCCGGCATTGCCAGACGATAGCATTATATAGAGGTTTACCGGTTATCCCGTCCCAGACCACAAAGGTTTCACGTTGATTCGTGATACCGATGGCATCAATTTCAGCCAGTGTTATATTAGCCGATTCTATGGCCTGCTGAATGCCATCACTGGTTACTTTCAGAATCTCTTCTGCACAATGTTCCACCCAGCCTGCCTGAGGATAGTGTTGCTTAAATTCAGCGTAACTTTTTCCGACCACTTGTCCCGAATGATTGAAAATTAGCACAGTAGTACCTGTGGTACCCTGGTCAATGGATAGGATCATTATGTGTTCGTTTGCCTTTAAAAGTGGTATCTTTACAGGAACATAACCCAGACTGATGTCACCCTGCAAGTATCAACAGCTTAAATCAAGTTAGACATAAAGTCATTTTCAGGTCTGGTCGCAGTAGTCGGGTTGAATCTGGCTAACACAGGTTAGTGGAACAAACTATAATAATGAGGAAACAATTATGATCCAGACTTCCAGTAAAAAAATAATGGTTGGCATTGTATTAATCGGGCTTTTAGCCATCGTTTTTATGGGGTTTGGCATTAACAATGCCGGCCATAGAACCGTGGTTCAATATCCAACAGGTACACTTTATGTGAAATTTACACCGGGTATTTATCCTAAATGGTTTGGTACTATTGAAGTCTATAACGACGTAATTACCTTCGATTTTGATAAAACAGCTTCCGATGTAGATTCATCAATAGATCAAATTGGTATCTCCGTACGTTATCAGGATGGAGGTACAGGTAAGGTTTATGGTAAGGCTCGGTTTACTCTGCCTTCAGATGAAGTCACCATGCTTCACCTGCACAAGGCATTTCGTTCTAATCGCGGCGTTTCGCAAAAACTCATTAAATCAGTCACTGAAGAAGGCATGAACCTCACCGCAGGTTTAATGAGTTCCGAAGAAGCCTATGCCGAAAAACGGAGTATTTTCACACAATGGTCCAGCCAGCAAATTGCAAAAGGCAAGTTTCAGACACGTCTGGAAAAAATCACCTCGGTGGATGAAGGTACGGGCAAAAAAGTCACCAAAAATGTACCGGTGATCAGTTATGGGAAAGATGGCCTGCCGATACATTTAGCGAGTGACCTGACTGATTATGGTATTGATGTCAATGGTTACCAGATCACTGATTGGGATTTTGAACCGAAAACACTGCAACAGATTGCCACAAAACGTGAAGCCACCATGGCTATTATTACTGCAATAGCCAATGCAGAACGTGCCAAGCAGGATGCCATTACCTCGGAAGAACAGGGAAAAGCCAATGTGATGACCGCCAAATACGAGAAGGAAGTAGTTAAAGAAAAAGCCATTGTTGATGCGAAAATGGAAAAAGAGGTTGCGGTGATTAAAGCGCAGAAATTAGTTGAAGTGGCCAGACAGCAAAGGTTGGAAGCAGAACAGAAAAAACTCGCTGCCAAAGAATATAAACAGGAGCAGATCCTTCGAGGTGAAGGTGACGGAGCTTACAAACGTATTGTAATGCAGGCTGATGGTGCCCTGGCGCAAAAACTGGCCACCTATGAGCGTGTCATGAGCCGTTTTGCAGCAGCCATTGAAAAACAGAAATGGGTACCGGAAGTACAAATGGGTGCCAGTGAAGCCAGTGGCGGTTCCAGTGCGATGACATTAATTGAAATGATGAGTGTGAAAGCGGCTAAAGATCTGGCACTGGATTTAAAAGTAAAAAAGCAGAAATAGATAGAGTTAAGCAGGGTTAAACTTTTGGACAGGCAGCAACTTGTTAAATATTCCAGACAGATAAATCTGGCCGATATTGATATAGAGGGTCAACAGAGGTTGTTGCAATCCAGAGTAATGATTGTTGGGCTGGGTGGTCTGGGTTGTGTGGCAGCTCAGTACCTGACCGCTGCAGGTATCGGCCATTTAACGCTGATTGACGGCGATAGCGTGGATCGATCCAATCTTCAACGCCAGATCCTGCATTATGAGCAGGATATGGGTCGTGCAAAGGTGGATTCGGCAAAAGATAAATTAACCCGGCAAAATTCTGATGTGAGCATTTCAACTTATGCTCATTTTGCGGATGAGATCTATTTAAATAAAAATATTCCCAGGCATGAAGTTATTCTAGATTGTACTGATAATTATGCTACGCGCTGTTTGATCAATAAACTCTGTTTTAAATACAAAACACCCCTGGTGAGCGGGGCGGCTATTCGTATGGAAGGGCAGTTGGTGAGTTTTGAATATGAACCTGAACAGGCCTGTTATGAATGTCTGGCCACGCTTTTCGGCGAGCAACAATTAAGTTGTGTTGAGGCCGGGGTATTATCACCGGTAGTGGGTGTTGTCGGAAGTTTGCAGGCGGTGGAATGTTTAAAACAATTACTCAATATTGGCAATCGTTCTAAATATGAAGAAAAGCATCAAATTGAATTGATGCTTTATGATGCCATGAACAATGAATTTAAAACCTTTAGCATTAATAAAAATCCCGCCTGCAAAATTTGCAGTTGATACCTCGAATATTATCTGTGCTATCCCAAAGTGTTCGAATTTTTCATTAACTGATAATAAAATCTGATCACCTTCACATAGTTTTCAATGGAAATACGTTCATTGGTATTGTGGTATCGCTTAATATCATCGGGTGTGGTTTCATTGAATAAAAAACGATAGATATTCGGGGTCAGATCTTCAAAATTTCTGGCATCAGTTCCACCCATGACCAGATAGGGTGCCACAATCAAATCTTTTCCTTCACCATTGGCCTGATGAATAGTCGTTGCAATTTGCCTGAAGCTGTCACTATCAGTCGGTGATACCTTTGATGGATTCCTGCCTACCCTTGTTGGAGTCACTTTGATTTTCGGGTTGTTAATAATTTTCTTAACATGAGCTAATACATAGTCGGCAGTATCCCCCGGCAGAATACGAAAGTTTACAATAGCATCGGCTTCAGGTGGCAACACATTATCCTTAACACCACCTTTTATCATGGTCGCCGCGGTGGTGGTTCTGATCATGGCACTGGTGGTGGCTGATTTACTCAGTTGAGATTCAAGTAAACTTTTGCTGATCCAGGTATTGGCTAATACCATTTTTGTTGAAAATGACATATAGGGTGCCAGAGTTTTAAAAAATTTCAGTGAATATTTTACATTGGCTGGAAAAGGGTTGGCCTCCAGATCAACAATAGCCTGGCTTAAAGTACCAATGGCGGTATGTTTTGGAGGAATAGATGAATGACCGCCTGCTGCATTTACTTTTAACTGTAAACTGGTAAAGCCTTTTTCAGCAATACCAATCATGGCAACACGCCGATCAACGCCGGGAATTAATCCATCAGAAATCACACCACCTTCATCCAGCACATATTCCAGTTGTATATTACGGGATTTAAGCAAAGCGGCTATTTTGGCAGCACCTTCAACACCCCCTACCTCTTCATCATGCCCGAATGCCAGATAAATAGTTCTTTCAGGTTCAAAATTCTCCTTCAGTAGAAAAGTGGTGGCTTCCAAAATGCCAGTGAGGCTGGCTTTATCATCCAGAGTTCCTCTGCCCCAGATAAAGGTCTCATCAATCAAACCGGAAAAAGGTGGGTGTGTCCAATCTGATAATGCCTCAGGTGGAATTGGCACAACATCCTGATGTGCCAGTAACAGGATAGGTTTTAATTCAGCATTTTTCCCCTGCCACTTAAATAATAAACTATGACCATTCACCACTTCATGCTGTAATTTTTCATAAACCAGCGGAAAAGTCTGCTCAAGATAGGCATGCATCTCATCAAAGGCTTTAGCATCAAATTTCGATGGGTCCTGATTAGAAACCGTCACAAACTGCACCATTTTTGAGAGCCGGTTCTTCACCAGATCAGTATTAATATTGATATCAATAGGATCAGGACGGTTAACCGGTTCGGTAGTTAGCATAAAGGTTTTAGCTAACATGATAATAATAAGTGCAACGGCTGTGATTAACAGGATCTTAAAAATGGATTTCATGGTGCTTTCCGACGGGTTATTTTTTTGTTATTCAGGCAGTCTATGACATTCATATGCGGAGTTCAAGGTAACTATTCAGCTAGCCCCTGAAATGTGCCAACTCTTCATTCAAAAATGGTCATTTACGGTTGAAAACAGAATTTTTCTCTAAACAGGTGTGTTTTTCCAAAGTTATTCTAAAAGTTGGCCCCGTGACCATAGTGAGTGTTTTGGGTCGCGCAGCAGAAGAATCTTAAGAATCCACAACCAAACATGGATTCAGAACACCAGAACACCCCAAAAAATCAAAAGCGAAAACCGTCAAGGGGAGGTTACCGAACCTCCCCTTAACAATCCCCTGCGGCCCCCGATCGCAAGCCCTACGGGTCCCCGGATTGAAAAATGTACTTTCGAGTGGTCGTGCTCTACAGACTTCCTGTCTGATCGCACTCAATCAGGCGTCCTTGCCCGATTGCCCACTGAGTACATTTTTCAATCCGGCTTGCTCAAAGAGGGGGATCTCACCCATCTGTTCAGACTCGTAACTGTATTCTCCGTCATGAAAGCTGGCCCTGTGAACATAGAGAGTGTTTTGGATCTCAACCCATTCCCATTGTCATTCCGAAAGCTTGCCCCATGACCGTAGGGAGTGCTTTGGGTGCTGTAGTGGAGGAATCTTTCATTGACAACAGTATTAGCAGAGCAAGCTCTCTCCACTACGGTCGAGATGACAGGCTATTTTTCCTTAAGTACCTACCTATGAGTTACATCTAGCTATAGAAATTCGAGACACAGTAAAAATTGGTTACCCGATATGTTTCGTTTTCTGAGTGTGTTTTTAGAAAAATCTAAACCGATCAGGAAACGGAGAACAGCCTCCCTGACCATTAAGCCATTTAACTCCAATCTTATCAAGAATAAACAAGGACAGCACTCCTAATGCTATTAAATTAATCATTGAATTAAATTAGAAAAAGAGGGAATGAACAGGGGAATGAACAGGGACAGTCACTCCCAGAAAAAATCACCCTTAAAAAAATCAGAATTTCGCAAAAAATAATCACCTATAAAAATTGTTCGGTACAATAATAAAAATCTTGAAATTGAGTGGTAAAACCAAGAAAAACAGAAATTCAGTGTAAACGCAGCCTTGAACGGGTGTTGTGTTCAATAAAAGGATGGAGAATGGAATAGTTTGAGCTTTTTCTGCTTTAACCGGTATCTTGAAAAGTAGAATTCTGATATAAAAACCGTGAACGATAGTGTTTTTCAAAGTTAATGGCCCCCTCTAACCAGGTTTTTCGGTCTAAACAGAGTCGTTGCAGAATGGGTGGGGTATTGATTGGAATGGCGCCACGTTTGTTGGGAACGATGGCTCTACCGGTATAATCCACTAATTGTAGATAATCAGAAAGTGAAAACAAAATACCTTTTTGATGTACATTCTTTACTGAACCTTCAAACTGACTTAAGGGTTTTAATGGGACATTAAAATAGCGTAAAGCCCCCAGTTCGATTTGTTCTTCTACAGCGCTATCTA
>DRNA01000133.1 GCA_011322365.1 Aeromonadales bacterium
AGGGTTCCTCGCCAATATTAATCAGCATGCCACATAATGGAAGTCTCATACCCTTTAACCTGTCCTCGACTATGCATGACTATGCGCTACAAAGCAGAGATAGCGACTGGTTTCTTGATAAACTGTATGACTTTACTCGGTCTGAAAATATAAGTCTTATAGTTCCAAAGTTATCCCGTTATGCTATTGATTTAAACCGTTCGCCTGATGATAAACCTCTGTATTCTGGTGCTGATAATACTGAACTTTGTCCAACCACTCAATTTGATAGAAAACCTCTTTATCTGGCTGATAAATCTCCTTCTGATGAACAAATCACAGCAAGAATCCAGCAATATTGGCTTCCATATCATCAAGCCTTGCAACAGCAACTGCAACGACTCAAGCAATTACATCCGGTTGTTATTTTATTTGATGCCCATTCCATAGCTTCCCGAGTACCTCGATTTTTTGAAGGCCAGTTACCCGATTTTAACTTTGGCACAAATGATGGTAAAAGTTGCTCTAGTGAACTTTTAGATAAAATAAAGCGGGAATTTTTACTGGAGGGCTATTCTTCAGTTTATAATGATCGTTTTAAGGGTGGCTATATTACTCGACACTACGGTGATCCTGCTCAAGGTATTCACAGTATTCAGTTAGAGCTATCACAGGCAACCTACATGAATGAGAATGATCTGAGCTGGAATGTTGCCAAAGCTAACAAAGTCATACCTCATCTAAAACAATTAATCAAAATCATTAACGACTGGATAAAATCACAATAAATGGCACTACTAACTTTCGAAAAAATTTCTCTGGCGTTCGGATTACAGGCTTTACTTGATGAAGCCGAATTTTCAATTTATGAAAATGAACGGCTTTGTTTGATTGGCCGAAATGGTGCCGGTAAATCCAGCCTGTTTGGAATTATCGAAGGTCGAATAAAAGCAGATTCAGGCACTTTAAGAAAACAGAATCATATTAAAATAGCGGCTTTGTCCCAGTCATTGCCCGAAGCAGGGGATTTGGATGTTTATCAGTTTGTTGCCCTTGGCCTGAGCGAACTTGGAGATGTTCTTAGTGAATTTGATAAGATTTCTCATCAGCCGGATCCCGATCTAGAACGAATGTCTACACTTCAGGAACGCATTGAATTGCAGGATGGATGGCGTTTTGACGCGCGTATACGCCGAATACTTGAAAATTTTAACTTAGAGCCTGCTACATTAATGCAGTCATTGTCCGGCGGATGGAAAAGAAGGGCTGCACTGGCCAGGGCGCTTGTACAAAAGCCGGATATTTTATTATTGGATGAGCCCACTAATCATCTGGATATTAGCGGGATATTATGGCTCGAACAAAAAATTAAAGAATTTCAGGGTGCAGTTTTTGTTATCACTCATGACCGTCAGTTCATGGATAATGTCGCTACGCGTATAATTGAACTTGATAGAGGTCACCTTGCCAGTTTTCCCGGCAATTATGCCGATTACAGAAAACGTAAGAATGCGCTACTTGCTGCTGAAGAAAAGGCAAATTCAGAGTTTGATAAAAAACTGGCTCAGGAAGAAGTCTGGATCCGCCAGGGAATTAAAGCCAGGCGTACACGTAATGAAGGTAGGGTAAGAGCACTTGAGCAGATGAGACTGGAGCGTTCCAGACGTCGAAATGTTGAAGGTAAGGCTAAATTTAATATTGAGGATGCTCGAAAATCTGGAAAACTGGTTGCGGAATTAAAGGATGTCAGTTTAAGTTTTGATGATAAGCTAATTATAAACAATTTCAGTTCATTGATTATGCGTGGCGATAAAATTGCTCTAATTGGAGCAAATGGTTGTGGTAAAAGTAGCTTGTTAAAATTGATTCTTGGAAGAATAGAGCCTACGTCAGGGGAGGTCGTTCGAGGCACTAATCTTGAAATTGCCTATTTTGATCAAAACCGCCATGGAATAGATTTAAATAAAACGGTTCAGGATAATGTTTCGGGTGGTACTGATGAACTGGATTTTTCTGGTCGTAAACGTCATATCATTAGCTACCTGCAGGACTTTCTATTTAGTCCACAAAGAGCCAGAACGCCTGCCAGTGCTCTCTCTGGCGGAGAGCTTAATCGTTTAATGTTGGCTAAACTTTTTTCCAAACCTTCTAATTTACTGGTTTTAGATGAACCCACCAATGATCTGGATATGGAAACGCTTGATTTACTTGAAGAGTTGATTACGGATTATCAGGGTACGGTTTTGCTGGTAAGTCATGATCGGGCTTTTGTCGATGAAACCGTGACTACATCAATAATATTTGATGCTTTTGGTCGAGAACGCAAAGGGGAGTTGTTAGAAATTGTTGGGGGTTACTCCGACTGGTTAGCGTATCAGAAATCTCAACTTATTAATAAAGAAAAGCTGAAAAACACACGCACCCAAACGGCTAAGGAAACTCGAAATATAAAC
>DRNA01000134.1 GCA_011322365.1 Aeromonadales bacterium
ATGTTAATCTCTCCAGACTCTGTAAATTTTATTGCGTTTCCTACAAGGTTGAATAAAACTTGCTGAATTCTATTTAAATCCTGACAGATGGATAGGTTGTTTTTTTCCACAAAGGTGAGTTTTACAAGAGATGTTTTCAATAATGGTCTACACAACTGTATAACATCATTAATGAGAACAGACACATCAAAAATTTGATAATTTAAAATAATTCTTCCAGATTTAAGTTGAGCTAAATCTAATAAGTCATTAACAATAAGCGCTAATTTAGCACCACTGTTAGCAATTAATTTTATGGAACGAATAAGGTCATCATCGATTTTATTTTCATATTCTAAAATAATCAAATCAGATAGCCCGATAATGCCATTTAAAGGCGTTCTTAATTCATGAGAAGTGTTGGTAAGAATGGTATCCTTTAATTTGTCTAATTCCTTTAATTCCAGATTTACCTGATTTTGTAGGTGTAATTTTTTTCGAGTTACTCGACGATAAAACCAGAAAGCTACTAGAATAACAAATGAAATTAATCCAGTGCCCCAAACCAGGATTTGATGTCGTTGAGAAATTAGTTCAAGTTCAGTGATTTTTTTTTGTTTATTTAGTAATTGTATCTGGTTATCTCTTTCAATAGCATGATGTTTTGCTGATTCTACTGCCAATTGCCTGGCTAAGGTCTGTTTAAACAATAGCTCCTGAGCGCCTATATATTTTTGCTGATATTTATAAGCAACCTCGAACTCTCCCTGTTTTTTTGCAATGGAGGATAAAACCTTGTTAGCATTGATATATGCTTTTAAGTAATCTTTAGTTTCGATATTGTTAATAACGATGAGAGCATGTTTTTTTGCATTTTCAGTATCATCAATTTTCAAATAGGCTTGAGATAAAATGCTGCTGGCCTCATTAATTAACAATTGATAATGTGTTTGATTGATTTCGGACAAATAACT
Organism: Aeromonadales bacterium; assembly: GCA_011322365.1. Lineage (GTDB taxonomy): Bacteria > Pseudomonadota > Gammaproteobacteria > Enterobacterales > DRNA01. Next base: position 954 of record DRNA01000134.1, read on the forward strand.
TCCCAGAAAATCAATAGCTTTTTGGGGGAGGTTTTTCTTCAGGTAATAAGTAGCCAGATAGGTTCTTAGGACATTTTCAGGAATAATTTCATTTATTTTATGGCAGGTTTGTATCGCTTCTACAATTTCCTGTTCTAATGAATCAATGTAAGAAGTAGATAATTCAGCTTTGATCTTTAAACTTAAAGTCAGGCAAAGATTTCTGCCGGATACATGATCTTCAAGTAACCTTCTGGTATAAATTTTTGTCATGTTATATTGTTCTAGCTCATTATAGAAATTTGAAGCAACCACTATCCCAAGGTGACGTAATTCCTTATTTTTGATTTTATCTTTTTGTATAGATATTTTTTTTAATAACTTAAAACCATATAGCCAGTTTTTATCAAAGGAAGATAAACCTATTAAGGATAGAGTGGCTTTATACAGCAGTTCTTTATCGGTAGCGTTATTTAAAACATCTTTAAATTGTTCTGTAGCCTTTTTTATGTTCCCCTGATACCAGAACTGGTACCCTTTAAGTACGCTAAGATAATTTATCTGTCTTTTTGATAAATATTGAAAGTTTGATTCGAGTTCAATTAATGATTTATTAAACGTTACAACGTCTGAAGTTCTGAGTTGATAAGTCCTCTCAAGTTGCTTATCAAAATCAATCTGTTGTATCGCCCGAGTTTTCCCAGCATTAAATAAAAGACTTATAATGCAAATAAGTCTGATTAGAGCGGGTTTGATATCTCTGGAGGGCATGAAATTAACTGGCTTGAGAAAGTTGTTTAATTTGCCTGATAAAATTTGCATTTTCTTCTTCAGAATCATTTTTTTTCGTTCCCTCATCTTCATTCTCTTCCTCTTTATCTTTATCTTCCTCATCATCTTCTGCTGGCATAATCATGCAAACAATTTTAGAACGGGCATTTAACAATACTTCCAGTGAACGGTTATCATTTTTTAAAATAGCGTCTCTAGTTTCTGCATCAAAATCATTACTGTCTACTATTGTTTCAAAATCGACTCGATCTAATCTAAGATCCGCATTTCTGCCCATTTCTTCTAAAAATCGAATGACATTAATCATATTATATTTCTCTACACTTAAGTTCAGAAATCACATAGTAATAAATTTCCGTTTATCCCACAAGCTTGATATCTTTAATTCGTTTGATTAATTCATTGTTTCTTGTAAGACTACAAGCAGGAGGAATCACCAAAGTGGTATAGTCTTTCAATTCAGCATTGATCAAATCCCGTAATAATATTTCCTCTGATCGAGCCTGTTTAATTACTAAGGTTGCGGCTTCATACATGATTACCGGATGGTCTTCAGGGTAATTTTGATAGAGTAAAGATAACAACACTGCTCTGTGTTGGCTACCAGTCACTGAGATACCATGAGTTAAATCTCCGGCAACTCCTATTTGCCATAGTATCAGATATGCGCTGGGGTCAATAATACGTTTATAAAACATAAACTGACTGGTCTCGTATTGTTGACAGCCATATTGCCCCGGGTCAATACCCAAATCGGCTATTAAGCTGTCTTCGGCAGAGATGCCAGGTTCCATAATGGCTTTAAATCCTTCAGCTCGTGCCTTTTTGATTAACCGATGCGGGACACAGGCAAAAACGCCCGGATGTCCATAAAAAGCACAACAGACTTTCTGTCCCTTACGAACTTCACTTATCACCACATCAACCATCTCTCGGTAAGTCTGTTTTCTGGACTTCCCTTGGGCGTAATAAATCTGAAGAGAATGAACATTGGGGTTCATTTCATGGATCCACAATTCAACCAGTGCATCCGAAGCAGCAACAAAGATGATGTCACTGCTAGCAATATGATCTCTGGCTACTGGAGTGATATGTGCGCCCAGCGTCATTCCAATTCCCACACAGGACAGAGTACCTCTTGGTTCTGTCAAATTTTTCTCCTTATCATGAAGAGCCAATGATTAATAATAAATAATTATGTTACACCCTGTTCATGGATATCTTTTCATGTCAATGTAACAATAATGAAGCCCATTTTCTTGCGCATCAATGTTAAACCCCAGTTTTTGTACTAACTTATTAGCTGCCTTATTTGCGTAAGAAAAACGAGCATAAATACGCTCTATTTCCAGTTTACTGAATGCATAATGAATCAATTTTTCCATTACCTCTCTGGCCACGCCAAGGTTTAAAAATGAGCGATGAATAATTGTACCAATTTCACAGTGTTTGTTGATCTGTTTTGATCGAATTAAAGAGGTTATTCCAATACGCCTGTCATTATTAAAAATACAATAGGTTAAACGTTCAAAAGGTAGCCTTTTATTCAGTTGAATGGATAGTTTCAAACTTTGATTTAAAAAAATATCATCACTGAAATTACCGACGAATTTCATCAATTCGCTATCCTGGTAAAGGCTATTACAAAAGTAAAGGTCATCTTCACAGAGAAGTTTCAGGGTGAAATTTTCGCTTATCAAGATGTTGTCTATTTTTTTTATTCCAGGATTCACGTTAGTTCATTCTTTTACAGTATATTCCGACACTTAAGAAAAGTTTATGGGTTATTTCAAACACAGCCCTCAGCATTTTATCAACTGGCTGCTTAGTGGATTCGGTAACCCGAATGACAGGATATACAGGCTGAGGTCACTTTTGTCAGGGCTTTATAAGCAGGTATTAATTCACCTTCTTCGGCTTTAAGTGCAAACTGGCTGGCTGCATGATGCATACTGGTACCTGCTTTTTTCATACCTTCCGGCATAAATCCCGCCAGGTGGCGTGCACCGTGTGATTCCAGCGAACTCATGCCCAGACGATCCTCGGCCAGGTCTGCAGCCTGATCCAGCTGATCTTCAGACATATAAATTAATATTTGATTAATGGTGGCGAGGTGATCACGCATATTGGCCAGCATATGCTGCTGCATTTTTTCGGGAAGTTTAATCCATTGTCGAGTGTCATCGGCTGAAATTGAATAGTGGCTGGCAAATATCAGTAGCATTGAGGCTAAAAAGTAATGGCTTTTCTTCATTTAAATTCTCGGTCGTTATACCCCTGATTGAGAGGCTAATATAACATGATTTAAAAAAACAGGTGAAGACAAACTCAGATCCGAATCCTTATATAGCGATTGGGGTTATTATTTTTGATGATCAGGATGATATATTGTTGTTAGATCCTGCACAACAGAGAAGGACAGAGATAACCCTCTTTGAGCAAGCCGTATTTAAAAATGTTCTCAATGGGCAATGTTAGTTGGATGTCTGATTGAGTGTATATTAGTATTAATTCTTACATCAAGATCACCATCAACCTTTACTGTAACACCCATCTGGCGTAAGATTCCGGCCTTCTGGCAAATTGTTACTATTTGAGTTATCCATGCGTACACATTATTGTGGTGAAATTACCGAAAAGCTGTTAAATGTTGATGTGACCCTTTGTGGTTGGGTGCATCGTCGTCGTGATCTGGGTGGTGTGGCTTTTATTCAGTTGCGGGACCGGGAAGGTATTATACAGGTGGTTTTTGAACCGGATGAAGCGGTACTTTTTGCTGAGGCTGAAAGCTTGCGTTATGAATTTGTGGTTCAGGTTAAGGGGCAGGTGCGTGCTCGTCCTGAAGGTATGAGAAATAAGGATATGGCGACCGGTGCCGTGGAAGTGGTGGCAACAGAGTTGACCATTTTAAATCGTTCGGCGCCGCCTGCAGTGCCGGTGGATAAACCTGCCGATGTTTCTGAAGAATTACGTTTGAAATATCGCTATCTGGATTTACGCCGCCCGGAAATGACTGCTCGTTTTAAACTGCGTTCAGATGTGTCTCGTAGCTTAAGGGATTATCTGGATGGTCATGGTTTTATGGATGTGGAAACCCCCATTCTCACCAAAGCCACGCCGGAAGGTGCACGAGATTATCTGGTGCCCAGTCGGGTCCATGCCCGTCATTTTTATGCACTACCACAATCCCCTCAGCTTTTTAAACAGTTATTGATGATGTCAGGTTTTGACCGCTATTATCAGATTGTGCGCTGTTTTCGGGATGAGGATTTGCGCGCCGACCGCCAACCGGAATTTACCCAGCTGGATATCGAAACCTCTTTTATGGATGAAGAGGGCATTATGTTGTTGATGGAAAATATGATGCGTCATATTTTTCAGAAGCATCTAAATGTACAACTGCCTGAACCATTCCCCAGAATGTCTTATGAAGAAGCGATGACGGTATATGGTAGTGATAAACCCGATATGCGTTTTGATATTGCGTTGGTGGATGTCTCTGATCAGGTCTGCAGTATGGAATTTAAAGTCTTTAGTGGTCCTGCTAATGCCGCTGATAGTCGGGTGGCAGCCATTTGTGTGCCCGATGGTGCCCGACTTAGCCGTAAAAATATCGATGATTACAGCAAATACATTGCCCGGTATGGGGCACGCGGTTTAGCTTATCTGAAGGTGATCGACAAAGATATCGGTCTGGACGGTGTACAATCACCGGTGGCCAAATTTTTTGATGAAGCTACATTAAAAGCAGTACTACAGAAAACTGCTGCTGAAAATGGTGATATGATTTTCTTTGGTGCGGATAAAACCTCGGTAGTCAACGATACCCTCGGTGCTTTGCGGCTGAAGCTGGCTGAAGATTTTGATTTAATCAGTAGTGAATGGAAACCGCTCTGGGTAGTTGATTTCCCCATGTTTGAAGAGATTGATGGGCGCATGCATGCCCTGCATCATCCGTTTACCGCACCTCAGACAGATAATATTGAAAAACTGAAATCTGCACCGGCAGAGACACTATCCCGTGCTTATGATATGGTTCTTAATGGTAGCGAAATTGGTGGCGGTTCTATCCGTATTCATCGTCCCGAAATGCAGTCAGCTATTTTTGATATCCTTGGAATTGATGATAAAGAAGCTGATGATAAATTTGGTTTTTTGCTGGAAGCGTTAAAATATGGCTGCCCTCCTCATGGCGGTATTGCTTTTGGGCTGGATCGCTTAATTATGTTAATGAGTGGTACCGACAGCATTCGCGATGTGATTGCTTTTCCAAAAACCACTACCGCCAGTTGCCCGCTGACCTCAGCACCATCAACGGTGTCACAGGCGCAACTGGATGAATTGCATCTGAGGCTGAAACCTACAAAAGACATTAGCGGTTCAGAGGGGAGTTGAATCGATGGCAGGACACAGTAAATGGGCGAATATTCAACACCGTAAAAAAGCACAGGATTCAAAGAGAGGAAAACTGTTTACCAAGTTGATCCGTGAAATTGTGGTGGCGGCCAAAATGGGGGGAGGTGATCCCGATAGCAATCCGCGTTTGCGAGCCGCTATTGATAAAGCATTGTCAGGTAATATGACAAGGGATACCATCGAACGAGCAGTTAAACGAGGCTCTGGAGATGGTGAAGGTGACCAGGTCGAAGAACTGGTCTATGAAGGTTATGGCCCTAATGGTGTGGCTATTTTAGTTGAAGCCATGACCGATAACCGTAATCGCACTGTGGCTGAAGTGCGTCATGCTTTTTCCAAACACGGTGGTAATCTGGGCACTGAAGGCTCGGTAGCTTTTCTGTTTAACCGAACTGGCGTTATTTCCTTTGCGCCGGGAGCTGATGAAGAAAAAATTATGGATGTGGCGCTTGAAGCCGGTGCTGATGATGTGATTAGCCACGATGATGGTTCCATTGATGTGCAAACTACGTTGGAGGCCTTTGGACCGGTGAAAGATGCACTGGATCAGGCGGGTGTTGAATCCGTACATGCGGAAGTAACCATGATAGCTACCACGGAAACTGAACTTGATAAGGATGGTGCAGAAAAGTTGATGGGGCTGGTGGATCGTCTGGAAGATCTGGATGATACCCAAAATGTTTATAGCAATGCCGATATTTCTGCAGAGGTAATGGCGAGTCTGGATGATGCCTGAATGGCACTGCTAATGAAAACCGTAACTTACAACGGGGCACAAAACGGGGTTATCAACAAAAGCGCATGAAAACAATACTTGGCATCGATCCTGGCTCCCGTATCACCGGTTACGGCATAATTGAAGTGGTAAAAGGGCAGGCTCGATACATTGATAGTGGCTGTATTCGAATTAAAATAAACGATGAAACCTTTATGAGTGATCGTCTCCGTCAAATCAATGAAGGCATTTCTATTATTATCAAACGTTTTAAACCCGATGAAGTTGCCATTGAACAGGTTTTTATGTCGCAAAATGTGGATTCCGCATTAAAACTGGGTCATGCGCGGGGGGCGGCCATGGTGGCGGCTGCCTGTGAGGGCCATCAGGTGGCGGAGTATTCCGCACGACAGATTAAGCAGGCAGTGGTCGGTACCGGGGCTGCGGATAAAACCCAGGTACAACATATGGTCTGTGCCATTTTAAAACTAAATAAATCCCCCCAGGCTGACGCTGCTGATGCATTGGCAGTGGCTTTGTGTCATAGTCACATGGGGCAGGGACTGGGTGCTATTATGGGTGCCAGCAAAGTGCGCCGTAAACGCATAAGGTAGAATAGAAAATGATTGGCAGAATTCAGGGTATATTACTCGAAAAGCAGGCACCGGAACTGCTCATTGACATTCAGGGTGTGGGCTATGAAGTACAGGTACCCATGACCACCTACTACCAGTTACCTCAGGTGGGTGAACAGATTAAGTTACACACCCATTTTGTGGTACGGGAAGATGCTCAAATTCTGTATGGTTTTTTTAGTCTGAGTGATAGGCATTTATTTCGACAACTGATCCGGATTAATGGTGTTGGGCCCAAAATGGCGTTGGCCATTCTTTCTGGTATGAATACAGCAGAATTCGCCGCACTGGTTTTAGACAACGATGTTACCGGTTTAACCCGTTTACCGGGGGTGGGTAAAAAAACTGCCGAAAGACTGGTGATTGAAATGCGAGATAAGGTAGATGTTGTGGATGAACACGCCAGCGATGAGCCTGTTAATGTCGGTAGTGAAGTTTCTGCCGCTGGAAAACAGCGTCAGTCAGAGAAAGATGCAGTGGCAGCTTTAGTTTCTCTGGGTTATAGTCCCCAACAGGCATCCAAAGCTGTGAGCCGGATCGCAAAAACTGCTGAAAACAGTGAACAAATGATCCGTTTGGCCTTACAATCGGTTTGAGTTTTTGCTGTGTAGGCGATTGTTGTCGATAAGTTTGAGAATAAAAATAAAATGTTTCGATATTTAATTCAATTGTATTGTTAACCGATGGAATAATATAAAATTGTTAAAATAATGACTTATTATCTGACGCATAAATTGTCATCCCGACCTTGTGGAGGGATCTTAAAGCTTCAAGATCCCTCCACAAGGTCGGGATGACAGGGATCTCATAGATCATGCAGCAAACATCTGAGTTAAATGCCGAGGCATGTCAATAAATGATTGAAAGTGATCGACTAATTTCTGCTGAAGCCGAACTCGATGAAGATCGAATTGATCGTGCCATTCGTCCCAAATTATTAAAAGATTATCATGGACAGCCGAAGGTTTGTGAGCAGATGGATATTTTTATTCAGGCCGCCAGAAACCGTGCTGATGCGCTGGATCATTGTCTTATCTTCGGCCCTCCCGGTCTCGGTAAAACTACCCTGGCGAATATCATTGCGACAGAAATGGGGGTTAACTTAAAGCAGACTTCCGGGCCGGTTCTGGATAAGGCCGGTGATCTGGCTGCGCTACTCACCAACCTTGAAGAAAATGATGTGCTGTTTATTGACGAGATCCATCGCCTCAGTGCCGTGGTAGAAGAAGTGCTGTACCCGGCTATGGAAGATTATCAACTGGATATTATGATTGGCGAAGGTCCTGCGGCACGTTCCATCAAACTCGATCTACCACCCTTTACTCTGGTTGGCGCCACAACTCGAGCAGGTTTACTCACTTCGCCACTGCGTGATCGCTTTGGTATTGTGCAGCGGCTGGAATTTTATAATGTTGAAGATCTGACGGGTATTGTGGAGCGTTCAGCACAGATTCTGGAATTGGAGATTGATCACCATGGTGCCAGGGAAATTGCTTCACGATCACGTGGGACACCTCGTATTGCCAATAGATTGTTACGACGGGTGCGCGATTATACCGAAGTTAAAGCCGATGGACGTATCAATCAAAATATTGCCCATAAAGCTCTGGATATGCTGGATGTGGATGTAGAAGGATTTGATAACATGGATCGTAAGTTGATGCTGGCCATTATGGAAAAGTTTGACGGCGGACCAGTGGGTCTGGAAAACCTTGCCGCCGCCATTGGTGAAGAAAAAGATACCATTGATGATGTACTGGAACCATTTTTAATCCAGCAGGGGTATATACATCGAACACCAAGGGGGCGGGTGGCTACTAAAAAAGCCTACCTGCATTTTGGTTTAGCCATTAAAGAAACCAATTTATGACTGAATTTTGTTACCCAGTGCGGGTCTACTACGAAGATACCGATTTTGCCCAGGTGGTCTATCATGCTAATTACCTTAAATTTATGGAACGGGCGCGCACGGAATGGATCCGTGAGTTCGGTGTAGAGCAAGACGAAATGATCGCCGGCGGGCATATATTTGCAGTATCCAATTTACAAATAAGTTACTTGAAAGCGGCTCGATTTAATGATCAACTGTTAGTGGTGAGTCGTATTACACATTGTGGATTTGCCAGCTTTAGCTTTCATCAACAGGTATGCCATGCCGATGATCGGGATACGGTGTTTGTTGATGCCGAGGTGAAGGTGGTGAGTACTACTTTCCCGGAGATGAAACCCTGTGGTATACCCAGGTCTTTAAGAGAGGAAATAAAACGTGTCATCTGATTTATCAATTCTGGATCTGTTTCTCAATGCCAGTTTACTGGTACAGGCCATTATGGGGTTGCTGGTGCTTGCCTCTCTGGTTTCCTGGACGATTATTTTTCAGCGTTCAAGGTTATTTAACAAAGCGGCAGCTTCGGCTACAGCTTTTGAAAACCGTTTCTGGTCAGGGGTGGAGCTGGGCAAACTGTATCAGGGGCTGTCACAACGTCGAGAGCCATTGAGAGGGCTGGAACTGGTATTCCATGCTGGTTATAAAGAATTTATGCGCCTGAGAAAACAGGAAGGCGTGTCGGGAGATGCGGTCATGGATGGAGCCCAGCGCTCCATGCGTGTGGCGTTTTCACGAGAAATTGATGATATGGAAAATGGCCTGTCACTTCTTGCCACCATTGGCTCGGTTGCACCCTATGTAGGTTTATTTGGTACGGTCTGGGGTATTATGCATTCATTCATTTCTCTGGGTTCGGTGAAACAGGCAACACTGGCGATGGTGGCTCCGGGTATTGCTGAGGCACTGGTGGCTACTGCCATGGGTCTATTTGCGGCGATTCCGGCAGTTGTTGCCTATAACCGCTTTACCGCACGGGTTGAGAAACTGGAAAATCAATACCGCTATTTTATTGAGGAATTTACCGGTTTACTGCACCGGAAAGCCCATTCACGTCACCAGCCGTCAGCCAACAGTCCTTCCGCTTCATCGCGTCGAGGCTAGTGTATGGAAATTCGCAAGCGTAAAAAACCTATGGCTGAAATCAATGTGGTGCCCTACATTGATGTGATGCTGGTATTGTTAGTGATTTTTATGATTACTGCACCGCTGATCACTGCTGGAGTCAAGGTGGATCTACCGGATGCCGATGGTAAACCGCTTGAAACCAACGATGAAACCCCGTTGATAGCCTCCATAAATAAAGACGGGCTTTATTATCTTTCTGTAGGGGATGATCAGGAAACTCCTATGCCGCTGACTGATCTGGTAACGCTGGTCAAAGCTCAGCGCGTTGTCTCACCTAAAATTCAGGTTTTTGTTAATGCGGACGAATCGGTTCAATATGGAAAAGTTGTACGTTTATTTGCCGCTTTGCAAAAAGCCGGTGTGGATGATGCCAGTTTAATGGTTGAGCCGGTGAATTCGGGGAAAAAGGCCCGATGAAGCAGCAATCGCTTGCCATTCCTATCCTGCTGGCGGTTGGTTTGCACCTGGCACTGGCGGCGCTGTTGTTTTTTAATGGTGATGTTTTTAACAAGCCAAAAGATAACCCGGTTTTATCTTCATCCAATAAAGCACAAATAGTTGAAACGGTCTCGGTGGATTCAAAAAAAGTTAAGGATCTGGTCAAAAAAATTAAAAAGAAAAAAGCGGCAGAAATTAAAAAACAGCGGGCTTTAGAACGACGACTGGCACAACTGGAGAAAAAACGTAAAGCGGCAGAGAAAAAATCCAGACAGGCCCGTAAAAAGCAGGCAAAAGAAGAGAAACTCGCCAAAGCTGCTGCTAAAAAGCGCAAACTTCAGGAAAAAAAGGCAAAAGAAGCTGCAGATAAACGTAAAAAACAGGACAAATTGGCCAAAGAAAGTGCTGAGAAGTTAAAAAAACAGCAGCAACTGGCTGAAGAAGCACGAAAAAAGCGTGAAAAAGAAGAACTTGAGCGACAAATGCAGCAGGAAATGGAAGAGCAGCTACAATTAGAGCAGCAAAGATTGAATGAAGCCAAAGAAAAACGAATTTTAACAGAAACGGAAAAGTATAAGGCACTTATTGTTGACCGCATTTATACTAATCTGGTCGCTGGTGTTGATGCCGTAGTGAGAATTAAACTGGCACCCGGTGGGCTGGTGATTGATGTAAACTGTGTGGAAGGTGATACGGTGGCCTGTAAAGCGGCTATAGTGGCAGTGAAAAAAGCTGAACCGCTGCCGGTTTCAAAAGATGCGGATGTATTTAGAAAATTAAGAGATATTCGTTTAAAAATTAATAAAAAAGTTGAAGAGGAATTATAGAGTTCATGCAATTCAATCCCAGGCAAATCCATAACAAGTCATTTAGCAGGTTATACATAAGAATTGTCAGCCTGATCATGGTGTTGATCAGCTTTTCAGTACAGGCTGAAATTGAACTTGAAATCACCAAAGGTGCAGATAATGCTCGGCCCATTGCGGTGGTACCTTTCCGCTGGAGTAGCTCGACACCTTTGCCACAGGATGTCTCGCAAATTGTCAGTGATGATCTCAGACGAAGTGGCCGTTTCAAGCCCATGCCGCTGGCGGATTTACCGCAAAGACCCTATTTGAGCTCTCAGGTTGAATTACAGGACTGGAAGAAAAAGGGCATTGAAGCGGTTGTGGTCGGTGAAATCAGCCAGGTGGATGCAGAAACCTATCGAGTGTCTTTTGAATTAATCGATGTATTTGCCTCTGCCAAAGGTGAAGGCAAGCTGGTGGGCGGTGAACTGATTATCAATAATGGCTCGCCGGTGATTGAGGCACGTCAGGCTGATGTAAATACCAAATCCATGCGGCGTTATTCTCACCGTATTGCTGATATGATTTATGAAAAACTAACTGGCGTCCGTGGGGCGTTTGCAACTCGTCTAGCCTATGTGGCCATTGACCATAGCCAGCCTAAACCTTACCAGCTGGTAGTAGCAGATGCTGATGGTTACAATCCCACGCCGCTACTGTTTTCCAATCAACCTTTAATGTCACCTGCCTGGTCTCCCGATGGTTCACAACTGGCCTATGTCAGTTTTGAATCGAAACGGTCACAGATATTTGTGCAGAATGTTTATACGGGTGAGCGTAGAGTTGTCAGTGGCTATCCTGGTATCAATGGTGCTCCCGCCTGGTCACCGGATGGAAAGAAATTAGCTGTAACGTTATCCAAAGATGGTAATCCAGAAATATATATTATTGATCTTCAAAGCGGAAAACTGCGTCGGATTACCCGACGATCCAGCATTGATACTGAAGCGAGTTGGCTTCCGGACGGTAAAAGTGTGATCTTTACCTCAAATCGGGGAGGTAAACCGCAGATATATCAGGTTAAATTAGGTGATGGCATACCTTTTCGTTTAACCTATGACGGTAATTATAATGCCGGAGCCTCTTTTACCGCAGATGGTAAACAGATGGTGATGGTGCATCGTAAAACAGATGTTTTTCATATTGCTGTGAAGGATATGGAATCTGGAGTATTACAAAGTTTGACGGAAACCCGATTAGATGAGTCTCCGAGTATTGCTCCGAACGGTAGTATGATAATATATGCTACATTAGCTAGAGGTCGAAAGGTTTTGGCCGCAGTATCTACAGATGGACTATTCCGGGCAATATTACCGGCAAGTAAGGGTGAAATTCGGGCTCCGGCCTGGTCTCCGTTCTTGAACTAAGTTGCAATACCTGTAAGAATAGGCTTTATTATGGGTATTCATTAATAAACAACACGTTTTATTTATTTTAATCACTAAGGAGTCAACAATGACTAAATTTATGGGGAAGACCGCAGCCCTGGTTCTGTCGCTAGCTTTTCTGGCCGCTTGTACAACAAAAAATGAAGATACAAATACAAATACAAATGTAACTCCACCACAGGATACAGCTCCGGTTGTTAAAAAACTTACTCCAGAAGAAATAGCTGCTAAGGCAAAAGCTGAGGCTGAAGCTAAAGATGCTGCCGTTCGTCAGGAACGTACTATCTATTTCGATTTTGATAAATCCAATATCAAAGATGAATTTCGTATGCTAATTGAAGCGCATGCTAAATTTCTGGCTAAAAATCCTGCTATCAATGTGAAACTTGAAGGTCATGCAGATGAGCGTGGTACGCCAGAGTATAATATAGCACTGGGTGAAGCGCGTGCGAAAGCCATTGCCGATATTTTCAAAACGTTCGGTGTTGCCGACAGCCAGATGGAAGTGATTAGTTACGGTGAAGAGCGTCCGGTTGATCCCGGTCACAATGAAGCTGCCTGGGCTAAAAATCGTCGCGTAGAAATCGTTTATAATTAATTTTTCGTATTAACCAGGAGTTAGCCGATGAAGATCGGAACAACACTGGGTACTGTTCTGACCGGGCTGGTGATTTTCGCTGGCCCTTTTTCTGTTACTGAGTTATCCAATACTCAGTCATCGAAACCAGGGTCAGCATCGAGTTCCCTTTTATATGCCGCAGAGGTAGTGCGTTCATTATCTCTTGAAGAAAGGGTTGAGCGTCTGGAAGCGCAGCTGCAATCGCGCAATTCCATTCTTGCTGATCTGCAATTCAAACTAAACGATCTACAGGAACAGGTGCGTAATTTACTTGGAACTCAGGAAGAAAATAATTATCGTTTAACTCAACTGACCGAACGTCAGCGGGAAATTTATAAAGATGTAGACAGCCGGTTGACTGAAGCACGCGATCAATTACAAAAATTTCTGGCTGATAACGGTGCTTCAACAGCTAACCGTCGACCGAGCAACAGCTTTAGATCTTCAGCGAATACTAATCAGGGACAAACCGCTGTTGGGGCAAATGCTCGCACCGAAGTTTCCGCCAGCAGTGCAGAATCCAATAGTTATGAAAGTATTTTTCCACTGGTTCGTGAGAAAAAGTATGCCAAAGCGATTTCGGCTTATGAATCTTTTATTGCAAAATACCCCCATGGAAAATATACCGTTAATGCACATTACTGGTTAGGTCAGGTACATTTTGTACAGGGTCAACTGGATGATGCGGGCCGTCAATTTAAACTGGTAATTGATAAATACCCCCAATCACGTAAAGCCCCTGATGCCATGCTAAAGCTGGCGATTATTTTGCAACAACAAAATAAATCAGCGGATGCGAAAAATCTGTTTAACAAAATTATCAGAAACTATCCGGGTTCTTCAACAGCCAGGTTGGCTGAACGACGATTAAAAGAACTGTAATCAGAGATAATTTTATCAGTTCCATAGCACAGTGGTTTATTCCATGTCATCCTGACCGTAGTGGAAGGATCTTCGTTGGTCAAACAAACGATCCCTCCACTTTGTCAGCTAAAGAATTTCTTTCAGTTGTAAGGTTAGCGCCTGGAATGACAAATAATTAACTGAGAGCAACAAGTCTGAGACTGAAAACCTTCTCACTGGATACCTTTTTAACAGTTTAATCAGCAAAGAATAGAGAAAAACTGGTGGATCGACTACGTATAACAGAAATATTTTACTCCCTGCAGGGGGAGTCCAGAACGGTGGGGTTTCCAACCGTTTTTGTCCGTCTTACCGGTTGCCCGCTGCGTTGTCATTATTGTGATACGGCCTATGCCTTTAGTGGCGGTGACTATTTATCCTTTGATGAAATCCTCACTGAAGTTAAATCTTATGATACACCCTATGTCACCGTGACCGGCGGTGAACCACTGGTGCAACCCAAATGTCTTGAATTATTAACCCGACTCTGTGATGAAGGTTATGCCGTCTCACTGGAAACCAGCGGTGCACTCGATGTAGCAGAGGTGGATAGCCGCGTGGTAAAAGTGATGGATTTAAAAACGCCAAAATCTGGTGAAATGAGCCGGAATAAATGGCAGAATCTTGATTTTATTCAACCCAGAGATCAGATTAAATTTGTGATTTGTGACCGACAGGATTACGACTGGGCACGAATGAAAATTGAAGAATTTCAATTAAGCCAACGTTGTGAAGTACTGATGTCCCCCAGTTGGCAGGCCATTGAAGCCTCCGATCTGGCTGGCTGGATATTAGCTGATAAATTAAAAGTACGTATGCAATTGCAGTTACATAAACTATTATGGGGCGATAAGCCAGGAGTTTAAAGGAAATAGTATGCCTAAGGTAAATGAATTAAAAAGAGGCCAGATCATTGACATTAATGACGTCCCTCATGTGGTCAAAACCATCGAATGTAAAAGCCCCTCCTCACGCGGTGCGGCGACGTTGTATAAAATTCGTTTTAATAATCTGGTTAGCGGTCAGAAACTGGATGAATCCTATAAAGCCGATGATGTGGTTAAAGAAGCGGATTGTCAGAAAGTTAAAGTACAATATTCCTACCTGGACGGCAATGACGTGGTGTTTATGGACGTTGAAGATTACAGTCAGTACAGTTTATCCACTGAAGAACTCGATGAAGCTATGAAATATCTCACCGAGGGTTTAGAAGGCATCACTGCACTGTTATCTGATGGCAATATTCTTGGTGTTGAGTTACCTCAGGTGGTTGAAATGGAAGTCATCGAAACCGATCCCTGTATCAAGGGCGCATCAGCCACAGGA
>DRNA01000135.1 GCA_011322365.1 Aeromonadales bacterium
ATCTAAACCGGAACCATGGACAACAAGTGCATGTTCGCAGCCAAGATATTGCAGGGTTTCAGCGACAGGTCGACAAAGCGTTTTATCGTAAACACCCATCAGCTGAATTCTTGGCCTGGCAGGATTAATAATGGGGCCCAGTACATTAAACAGCGTTCTTGTGGCCAGTTCCTTGCGAACCGGCATCACCTGTTTTAAGGCCGGATGAAAATAGGGTGCAAAGAGAAAGGTCAGACCGATACCAGTCAATTGTTGTTTTAATATATCGACGTTATCCATCGGTGCTATTCCAAGATGTTCCAGTACATCAGCTGAGCCACTATTTGAAGAAACTGCCCGGTTACCGTGTTTAACTACCTTAAGTCCACAGGCTGCAGCAACAAAACTTACTGTGGTAGAAATGTTGAGCAGGCCTTTTCCATCACCGCCAGTGCCACAGCAATCAACCACATTGAGATCAGATGCCACTTCGAAAGGAATGGCCGCTTTGAGAAGTGAGCTTGCCGCTCCCATGATCATTTCTGCAGATTCACCACGATATTTTAATGCCATCAATACCGCAGAAATTTGTACGGCTGAAAGCTTACCTGATAACATGCCGCTAAAAACTTCAGATAATTGCTTGGCTGAAACGTTTTCATTCTCGTAAATATTTTTTAAACTATTTTTTATACTCATTGTTTACTCAGCAATTATTGTGCAACTCGCAGGCTATAAAGTTTTCTAATATTAACGTCCCCTGAGGCGTTAAAATGGATTCGGGATGAAACTGTACACCAAAAATGCCATTATTTTGATCTTCAACCATCATGGGTACGGTCATGTTTTTATCAATAACAGTTGCTGTTACCTTTAAAGATTCAGTTACCTTTATTGCAGCCAATGAATGATAACGTCCCACTGTGAATTGCCCTGGCGGCCCTTTAATTAACATACTGTTTTCATAATATACCTTGCTACTTTTTCCATGAAACAATTCCCCAGATGGCCCAACCTCTCCACCATAGGCGACGACAATTGCCTGATGTCCCAGGCAAACGCCCAGAACCGGCATCACACCTTTCAATGCCCGAATAAGAGGGATACAAACCCCAGCCTGTTCTGGAGTACCCGGGCCGGGAGACAAGACCACATGGGTTATTTTTTTTCGGGTTATGAATGATTGAATTTTTGCCAGGGAAATATCATTACGGACCACACTGACTTCTACATCAAGTTTTTCCAGATCATCCACCAGATTAAAGGTAAAAGAATCGAAATTATCAATCATTAATACATGCATCAGAGAAACTCCCTGTCATCGTTGCTAGCATTTCCTACGATGGCTTTAAGTACTGCCGAAGCTTTTTGTAGCGTTTCTTTCGACTCTTTTTCTGCAATGGAATCGGCTACGATCCCTGCACCGGCAGTCACCAGTGCACGACCATCTTTGACAATCGCTGTACGGATGATTATGGCGCTATCAAGGGAACCCTGTGCATCAAAATAACCTATTGCGCCACCATAATAACCCCGCTTATGCCCTTCCAGTTTTCTGATGATTTGTGTAGCACGAATTTTTGGAGCTCCAGTTAATGTACCCATGTTCAAACAGGCTCGGTATGCATGGAAAGCATCTAATTCTGGCTTTAACTGTCCAACAACTCGTGAGACCAGATGCATCACATGCGAATAACGATCAACTTTCAATAAATCTGCCACATGGCGAGAAGCTGTTACCGAAATCCGCGCAATATCATTCCGTGCCAGATCCACCAGCATCATATGTTCAGCAAGTTCTTTTTCATCGAGCCTGAGTTGACATTCCAGACGATTATCCAGATCGAGATCAATATTTCCATTGCTATCTCTACCCCTTTTAGCCGTACCTGCAATAGGATAAATTTCAACATTATTAGTTTTTGCTGAATACTTCACAGCACTCTCAGGTGAAGCACCAAATAATTTAAACGAGGAACTACTGAAGTAAAACTGATAGGGACTCGGGTTTTGTTGAGTCAGGCAATAATAATGATAAAGAGAATTTTCACAATCACAGCTAAAAGTGCGTGAGGGTACTACCTGGAATACATCCCCCTTTTTAATATAGTGTTTTGCTTGCTCCACTATTTGTTCATATTCAGCATCGCTGCGATCCACCATGATTTTTTTATTGCTATGTTGAAGGCGTATTTTATTGGATTGCAGAAATTGATCGAATGTCTGCACTACTTCAACAATTTTATTTTCAGTATTTTGCTTTTCCAGATCTCGGATAGCCAACTCGATAGCCGCCAGATCAGAGGTTGCCTGATGGTATAAATTTCTGGATTCTCCATCAGCAACAACCATTTGTTCAATTACTGCGGTCTGATAAATGTGATCCAGTAAAATCCGTGTTTCAGGTATAAGCAGATAGAGATCATCTTCAATTATTCTCATGTCCACTGGGGAAGTATTAATTTCCTCTGCAATCACTTCGAAATAATCAATCAGATCGTAGCCCAACAGCCCCGCCAGCATAAAGGCCTGTTTGGAGTATTCATCAGCCAATTCACATTGTGACATTAAAGACCGTAATGAAGAAAAGACATCTTTAGCCTGTAGACGTTGTTCCAGAGTGAAAGCATCTGATGGCTCAGGGGCTTTCAAACTTATACCACTATC
>DRNA01000136.1 GCA_011322365.1 Aeromonadales bacterium
AAATTATGATCGAGGTAATATTTATTCAAATCGTTGGTCAGAACGTACCTCAAATTTATATAATCACCCTGGAGAAAGGATCTCGGATCAATGGGGGCCAGGGGTAATAGAATCTCATGGCTTTTCTTCAACTAAGTTTCTTTTTGATAAATCATGGTGTTGATAACCACAAAAATAATCACCGATGATAATAAAAATAGTTTTAGCCTGATATTTTTTTTCATATTATTGAACCTTTTTTTGCCACATTGAAATTGCGGCATAAAGTAAAAGCAATATAAATGCAGTGGATAATAACAGATAGGACTTGTGAATTAATGTCATTTGTAGCGAATAGTAATAATAGAAAAGGGAAAGAGGTAAGGTCATATAGCCCAGAGTAAGAATATAGTTGTCACAAAGATAATGTCCGCATATCAACAAGGTAAAGGCAATAAGAATTGCTGGTGTTGAAAAATAACTTAAAATGATGATAGAGAGAATACTAAGAGCTATCGCCGTATAATGCGTTAACTTTTGTGCCCTGAATATTTTAATAGCCATCATTATCAACACAATACTAATAGTGATTGTCATATAGAGTGTAGGTACCTGAGGTATTCTAAACCAGAGAAATTTTCTGGACATATCCGAGAGTATGATGGTTGCTGGCAGTAACAGCGCACAGGAATAAAACAGGGGTAATAGTTTCTTATCAAGGAACTCTTTATAGAACAATCCAATAAATAGAACAGATTCGATGATGAAAGTAATATTAACGGGTTGGTGTGATTTCTGCTCTACCTGAAATATAAAAATTAATACTACAGTAAAAACAGGCACTAAAAACCGATAGACTATGTTATTCAAAAACAGATAGAGAATAGTGCCAACAAAAAGATGTGAGATCAGCATTGCCTGCATAAAGCTGCTGTCAGAGCCTTCATTAAACATGCCCACTCCGATAATGAATAAGGCATTACCTGCCAGCGCCAGCATTAATGCCAGCTGGTTAAGATAGGGAGAATCTTTATCTTTCTGATTGGCAAGGGTCTGTGAAATAAAAATGGCACTAAGAATAAAAATGATCCCCATTGTTACCAGGCCAGTTTTTCCTTCAATAATTTCGCTGAGATACAGGAAAGGGAGTAGCAGTAATGATGAAAGCCAGGCACCAAAACCAGACAGTATTCTGGAGATCATAGGCATGGGCTGATAAAGATTATCTGCTTCTAAAAATTGAGTTATTTTTTCCTTTTCAGAAGCGTTAAAATTATCCACAATAGCTTGAATTCTCTGTTGAGAAGTTTTCTTAGCATTCATTGGTTATCACCTGTGCTGGCTGGTTTGTCAGACTGAATGGCATGAATGGTTCTTTTTAACCACAGTGATGTCCAGGTAGAGAGTCCCAGAATGACGATGGCAGATAGGAAAAAGGCCCCGGTTTCCGATCCACCAGCTTCGAAAATAGTCCGAGTAATAAAGGTTATTCCAACCAGATAGATACTTAATATTATCAACGAAAAAGAGATCGCATCTTTACGTCTGGTTTTATACCAGTAAAAACCCATAATCATAGTTATGATCCAGAGTAGAGATAACAGCGCATTCTCTTTGTGCATTTCAAAAACAGATTCTAATGCCGATAATGTCATTGGCCATAATAGCATCAACAAAATGATCACTTTATTTATTTTTCCATTAGCCCAGAGTATCGATTTTTGCTCAGCATATTCACGCAGCAAAAGAAATACCATATTGAGCAGGGTTAGAGATAATAAGGTGGAATTATTATAATCATACCAGTAATAGTGATTTTTACTTCCGTACAGAATTAATGTGATATTGAGAAGAACCAGCAGCAAAATCCATTGGGGAGTAAATCTGGATATCAATACCCATGGCAGAATAAAAAGTGACCAGCTAAGAAAAAGTTGATAACTGTCAGCTCCGGTTTGATAGATTTGACCAAAGACTAATAAAAAGGCCCCCACCATCACACTGGCACAAAGCAAACTGATTTGCCCAAATCTGGACT
>DRNA01000137.1 GCA_011322365.1 Aeromonadales bacterium
GAGGCCAGACAAAATCTGGTTGATTTGTATGGCAAACTTAAGGTTCGATGGAAACAGGACTTTTGGCGTAGAAAAATTATTGCTGAAGTATCGACCCGAAAATTAAGCGATGACCGGGCCAGGCTGTTGGCTGGTAAGGCTCAGATAGCGCTCACTGAAACCGATTTTTCTGCATTTAAAGCGGTTAAGCTAAAGCAGCCATTGGCTAAAAGTTTAAAGAAAAAACAGAAATTACTGAAAGCTACATTAAAGGGATATGGCAAAGTGCTGGATTACGGGATTGCCAGGCTATCTACGCAGGCCGGACATCGTATTGGTGAATCCTATGCCATCCTGGCTGATTCTCTAATGAATTCCCAACGTCCCAGGGGGCTGACTCCTCTGCAATTAGAAGAATATGATGCTTTGTTAGAAGAACGTGTTTTTCCGTTTGAGGATCAGGCGATTGAAGCCCTTGAAGCGAATATAAAACAGGCGCACAGAAGTGCATGGGATGTTTGGGTCGATAAAAGCCTGGATGAACTGAAAAAGCTTATGCCCGCTCGTTACAATAAACCGGAGGCGATCGATGACTTTGTTAATTCGCTCTGATAAGAGCATCATTCCAGCTATGAAAACGTTATTTATTATCCTGTTAATGGTGTTACTCAGTAGCTGTAGTTTGCTACCGGGTGATAACAACGCTACACCGGATTCAGCTTCTCAGCAATCGAGTGCTGAGAATGGTTCCGGGGAGGCAAAGGAAGTGAAACCACAACCTTTTCAAGCCTCGCAGACTGATTCCAGTCAGGTGTATTCAGCAGCCGACTGGTCTTCTGATGCTAAAAAAACCTTTGAAAATGCAGCACGTTATTTAAAGAAAAATCCGGACAGAGCGGCAAAAGGGTTTTTTGATGCTATCAAACTGGCTCCCAGTATGGAGCCGGCCTATTTTAACATCGCCAAAATTGCCTATGAAAAAAATAATAGCAAAATGCTGAATAAGATCATGCAAAAAGCGCAACAGAATAATATAGGTTCTCCGCGTTTATTTACCGCTTTCGCACTGGGTATGAGACAACAATCAAAATTTAATGATGCAAAAAATTTATATTCTCAAGCAATAAAATTGAATAATTCGTATCTACCAGCTATTTTAAATATGGCGATACTGGAAGATGTCTATATGGGACACCTTAAAAAGGCCGAAAGCTTTTACCTGAGTTATCAACAGCAATTGCAGGCTCAGGGTAAAGAAGACAAGCGACTTAAAAACTGGCTGACCGATTTAAAGCAGAGATTAAAGAAACAGCAAAAAGGGGCGGGGAAATGAGATTAATTAAAAAGACCGCATGGATATTGGTTCTTTCATTAAGTTTTGTTAGCTTGAATAGTTTATCATTTGCCGCTTCAAAATCGGATACGATGTTGGGAATCAGTATTATTGGTAATAAGGAGTCGCCCAGAGTACTGACTATTGTTCCCTGGCGTCAACCACTGGCTAATGGTGCTGATCCGGACGTTATACAAATCTGGAAGCCGGATCTTAATTTACTTGATCCGGAAGCGTATCGAAGAGATATTGATTTATTTTTAAATCAGCGGAAAGCTCGAATAATTATTTCAGAGTCTTCCACAAATACTGGAAATCAGTAAACAAACTGAGAACTGGTCAACAAAATTTTCATGCAGACAGACTATACTTTTGTCGCCGAAAATACTTTTATCCCTGAGTAGAACCAGGATTCATTTAAAACAGAGGTTAAACGATGATACACCCCATTTTAATGGCAGCAGCAGATGCTGCGGTAGGTCTGGTACCCAATGCAGTCACTGAAGAAAGTACGTGGACTACCATAGTCAGATTCTTTCAGGAAGGTGGTACTTTCATGTACATTATTCTTGGCGTTTTTGCATTTGGTCTTGCTATCGCTATCGAGCGGTTTTTATATCTGGGAGTGGTGAAACGGCGTAATCAGGTGGTATGGAAAAAAATTCTACCCTTGTTATCGCAGGGTGATTTTGCCAGGGCTGAAGAGGTGACCAATAAAAGCAAATCAGATATTGCCAGAATTTTATCCTACGGTCTGGATCAGAATATTCAGGGTAACCGTCACGATGATATTGAACTGGCGATGGAAGAGGGTTTAATGGAAATTATGCCCCGACTTGAAAAAAGAACCCCCTATCTTGCTACCTTTGCCAATATAGCAACATTATTAGGTCTTCTGGGTACTATCATGGGTCTGATTACAGCATTTACTGCAGTTGCCAATGTTGACCCGGCAGAAAAAGCGAACCTGTTATCAGCCAGTATTTCAGTAGCAATGAATACTACGGCTTTTGGATTGATTGCAGCGATTCCATTGCTGTTGATGTTTAGTTATCTGCAAACTAAGACAACTGAAATTGTTGACAGTCTGGAAATGGTTTCGGTGAAATTTGTCAACCTGTTGAGAAAACGTCAGGCGGTGCTTGAGAAAATGAAAAAGCGATCTGCCGCTAATCCTGCTGCAGCTAAACCGGCTCCAACCAGACCGACTTCAAGAAAAGCTTAAGCTATGTTTCGAAATCGAAGAAGAAAATCTCGTCATGCAGACGCGGAATTAAACATTACTGCCTTTATGAATTTAATGGTGGTACTGGTTCCTTTCCTGTTGCTGACGGCTGTTTTTTCTCAAGTTTCAGTACTTCAATTAAACCTTCCCGGAGGGGATGGTGTGGTTGAAGAAAACCCTGAAGAACTGCCTCCAATGCAGCTGGAAGTCATTCTACGGTCAGATAGAATTGTATTGTCAGATCGTAATACCGGGATCATTTCTGAATTTAAAGAAAAAACAGACGAATCTGGTGAACGGACCTTTCCCTATATAAAACTCAATGAAAAGTTACAGCAAATTAAAGCACGTGCAGCAGAAATAACCTCTATCACTGTACTTGCTGAAACTGATACAACTTATGATGTTATTGTGCAAACTATGGATGCCGTCAGATTGATTCCGGCCTCGGATGAGAGCGATGGTATACCTGGAGAACTCTTTCCTGATATTGGTATTGGAAGTGCGCCACCCGATCAACGTAAGGAGGGCTCAAAATGAAGAAGTCAGTAAGAGCCCAGAGAATGGAGCGGCACCACCAGAGAAATGCCGGAGCCTCATTAAGCCTGGTCTCATTAATGGATATTTTTACTATTCTGGTATTTTTTCTGTTAGTGAATTCTTCCAGTGTGGAACAGTTGCCCAATTCTAAAACCATTAAACTTCCTGAATCAATAGCAGAAAAGTTACCAAGTGAAACCATTACTATCATGGTGAGTGCGGATAGCATAACCGTTCAGGGTAGAAAAGTGGCTAACGTTGCTGACGTTCTGGCTGATACCAATGGCCGAGTGATAGAAAGCATGAAAAAGGAGTTAATGTTTCAGGCTGGTCAGATGTGGGATAAAGAAGCTCTGGAAAGCATAGACGGTGCGGCAATTACCATTATGGCAGATAAAAATGTGCCCTATAAATTATTACGACGAATCATGTTAACCATGTCAGATACACCCTATAAGAAAATATCTCTGGCTGTTAGTAAAAAAGCCAAGGAGAAGAAAAAATGAGGTGGTTAGTTATAGAACCTCAATTGCCCTGGGATACATCTAACAAAGCTGAAAAACGATTTCAGCTTATAGTCATTATCTTATTGGTATTATCTATTGTTTTTACCCTGGTAATATCGCGAATTGTTCTTCCTCCTAAAGCAAGAAAACAGGCAGAAATTCCCGAGCGTATGGTAAAGATGGTGTTGGA
>DRNA01000138.1 GCA_011322365.1 Aeromonadales bacterium
TGTTGTGCGTTTTCAGCCATCTTGGTGGCAAGTGATAAATCGGCATAATTATCAAAGCCTAACAGTTGAGACAGTTCGTGACGCAGCGATAAAATTTCAACCATTAATTCGCTGTTATCATATTGGCCGGCATCAGGTCCCTGGTCCGAAGCTCGCGTACAAAAAGCGCTATAAATTTCCTGCCGTAGTTTACGATCTTCTGCATAACTGATAACGGCGTAATAACTGGGAAATTCCAGGGTGATGCGATAACCTTTTTGTTTAACAGTTTCAGCCGATTGTTTTGCCTGGGCCAAAGCGGAGTCCGGCAAACCTTTCAGACGAGTATCATCATCAAAATTTAGACTCCAGGCCATGGTGGCATCCAGTACATTTTTTTCATAATTAGAGGTCAGTTCAGAGAGTCGTTTTCGGATCTCACCAAAACGAATTTTCTCGTTACCTTCCAGAGCAATACCGGCCAGTTTAAAATCCCGCAGGGCATCATCCATGATTTTCTGTTGAACGTTATCCAGTGAGGAAAAATGCTTTTGTTTGATCGCGTTATAAGCGGCAAACAGTTGTCTATTTTGCCCCATGGCAGTACTGTATTCGGTCAGCATCGGCAGGCATTCATCATAGGCCTGACGCAGTGCCTCCGAATCAACTACAGAATGCATATGACTCACCGGTGACCAGGCATTACCGAGTTTCAAATCCAGTTTTTCCATCGGTTCAACCAATGAGAACCAGTTATAATCAGTCTCGTTATTTAAAATCGTATCAATCTGCGCCTGATTTGAGTCTATTAATTCTTTAATAGCAGGAACAATGTGTTTAATTTCAATGTCTTGAAAAGGCGGTAATGAATGTGATTCCAGTAAGGGGTTGTTCATGAGTTACTCAATATAGTATGTACACAGGGCTTTGTGTGTTAGTGAAGAGTAATATATAGCTTTTGCAATAAAATTCAATGTTAGTTGTCGTTAAGCTACGTTAAAATAGCATTAACAGCATAAAAGAGAATCTGATAATGAATGAATTTGATTATATAGCCATCGGTGGTGGCAGTGGTGGAATTGCTTCGGCAGCCAGAGCGGCTATGCATGGGGCTAAAGTAGCCATTGTTGAACCCAGAGAACTGGGTGGTACCTGTGTCAACCGCGGTTGTGTGCCCAAAAAAGCCATGTGGTACGGTGCTGAAATTGCACATCATATTAAACTGGCAAAAGACTATGGCTTTGATGCCAGCCGAGGTGAGCTTGACTGGAACACGCTGATCACTGCTCGGGATAACTACATCAGCAATATTCATAAATTTTATGACGGCTACCTTGATCGTCTCAATATTACGCACCTTAATGGTTATGGCAAATTTATCGATTCCCATACTATTGAAGTAAATGGCGAGCACTATACTGCCCCTCATATTGTCATCGCACCGGGTGGTCAACCTTCCGTGCCCAATATCGCCGGAGCCGAACTGGGTATTACCTCGGATGGTTTCTTTGAAATGCAACGCCAGCCAAAAAAGGTTCTGGTTGCCGGTAGCGGCTATATTGCCGTAGAGATAGCCGGTGTATTGAATGCGCTGGGTACAGAGGTCACTCTGGCTTTCAGAAAAGATGCCGTACTCAGAACCTTTGATCCCATGCTCTCCGAAGGCTTGATGGAACAGATGGAACGCGATGGTATCGAACTCAGAAAACTGCACACTCCGGAAAAAGTCACTCGAACCGACGATGGTACTCTCAGTATTAATTTTGAAATGGGGCCTGAAGCCTGTTGTACACTGGAAGGCTATGAGGAAATTATCTGGGCCATCGGTAGAACGCCATTAACGGAGAGCCTTAATCTGGAAGCGGCAGGTCTAAGCACCAATAAAAGAGGCTATATCGAAACCGATGAATTTCAAAACACTGGCGTAGAAGGAATATACGCCATTGGTGATGTTACCGGTAGAGCACAACTGACGCCGGTAGCCATCGCGGCAGGACGTAGATTATCAAGACGATTATTCAACAATGAAACCGATCTGAAAGTGGATTACAGCAATATTCCATCGGTAATTTTCAGCCACCCTCCTATTGGTTCTATCGGCATGAGTGAACCTGTTGCAATAGGACACTATGGTGAAGATGAAATAAAAGTCTACAGCTCCCGCTTCACCCCCATGTTAACGGCACTCACCAACCATAGACAACCCGCAGCAATGAAACTGGTCTGTGCCGGTGACGATGAAAAAATAGTCGGCCTGCACGTAATAGGTGCCGGTGCCGATGAAATGCTCCAGGGCTTTGCCGTCGCCATAAAAATGGGTGCCACCAAAGTAGATTTCGACAACACCATCGCCATCCACCCCACCGGAGCAGAAGAATTTGTCACTATGTAACAGGACAACAATCTTAAACTAGCGCAATGAATATACGATCATTTAACCAATTTACTCCACAGATAGCACAAGGGGTTTTTATTGATGACACCGCATTGGTCATTGGAGAAGTGGCTATTGGCGAGAATAGCTCCGTGTGGCCCATGACGGTGATTCGGGGCGATGTGAATGCCATTCAGATAGGAAAAGGCACCAGCATCCAGGATGGCAGCATTGTGCACGTCACCCACAAAAACAAAAGCAATCCGGAAGGCTATCCCTGTACCATTGGGGATTACGTTACCGTGGGGCATAAAGCCATTATTCACGGTTGCGCCATAGGTAATCAATGCCTGATTGGTATGGGTAGTATTATTATGGATGGAGCGATCATTGAGGATAACGTCATACTGGGCGCAGGCAGTCTGGTACCGCCAGGAAAAGTACTTTCCTCAGGGTTTTTATGGGTAGGAACGCCAGCTAAAAAGGTACGGAAATTGACTGAACAGGAGCTTGGTTATCTAAGATATTCGGCGGATAATTATGTGAAATTGAAGGAGTTGCATTTGGGCAATGGGGGATAAAATTTTGCTGTATCCTGAGTTTAACGAAGCATCTTAAGAACCCGCAACCATAGAGCGTCTGTCCCCGTACGATACATTCCCATAAGAATCATTAAGCTAACCCTTTGTTGCAAAACAGAAAATCATTTTACAGCTCTCGCCAGTGGTGGTAACCTCAAAGAAATGCTAATAAGCCATTAAGGACAAGGAACGAAGGCTCTGTTTCGAACCTTGATCTACCAATTCTAGGGCAGTAAATATTAATTGTACTAATTAGTGAGGTATCGGCGATTCCAAGTAATTTCATGAGAGTCTGGTTCCAGGTGCTTGTTTTGTGCTAAATATTAAATAATGAATACAACAAAAAAAGATTTCACTCAATATATTCATGCGACGAATTCCACTGGCAGCAATAAAGCCTCATCCTATATTCTTGCTTTGGACTGGCTTTGCAAAATGCTGCAATTGAAGCCCTTTAATTTTGATGATTGCCAAAATATTTGGATGGTTACTTCATTTGATCGGCTGCACGAGCTATATCTTTTTGTCTTAAGTGAATCAAAAAAAGGTGATAGCAGTGCATGGAATATCAAGGGTATACCGAAAAGCTATTTACAGAAAGGCTATTGTTCTGCAGCACTAAAATTTTTGCAGGAGTTTTTGGTAGAGTATTCATTTGAGCAAAAACTTTTGAGCACCTTTAACAGTCACAAGGGTAATGAATCTGAGATAGTCAAAAAGCTTAAATTCAGAATAAAATATCCAAACTATTTAACTGACGGACTGGATAAAAAGCAGGGGGAGGAAATCGTTCGCTCTGTAAAAGTTCGGATAAATCAAAATGTCTTTAGAAAAATAATATTAGAAATCTATAATCAATCTTGCTGTATTACTGGTTTGAATATTCCAGAAGTTGTCCGGGCTAGCCATATCATTCCCTGGGCTGAAGACTTAAATAAAAGATTAGATCCACGAAATGGTCTATGCCTATCTGCAACTTACGATGCAGCATTTGATAGAAATCTTATTAGCTTGGATAATGATTATCGCATTATCCTATCAAAAAATATCACCGATTATTATACAAATGAAAGCGTCAAAGAATATTTTATCAATAAGGAAGGAACAAAGGTTACGTTACCAACATCTTATCTACCACATAAAGGTTATCTTGAAAATCATCGCTCAAAAGGGAACTTTTAAGATTAAGTAACTAATAAAATGAGAGCCGCCAATTTTTCAGCCGAGGATTTCATAAGGATTTATTTTAATGCGAAAACAAAAATACAAATCACCAATTAAAACTAAACCCTTGAGAAGGCCGGGACAGTCTTTAGCGACAATAAATATAAATCTTATTTTGGATAATATTTATTACTACCTTTTTCTTGCTATCATGTTTAGTTGTTTTGCTTTTTTTGAAAGGTTGCATTGGTTCCAAATAATGCCAATAACTCCATGGTTTTACACAATATTGGCTTTGGTTTCAATTGGTTTGTTTATTTTTAAATATATGAAAATTTCCAAAGTGATTCAACGAAATAAACAAGGTCTGGATGGTGAGCGTGAGGTTGGTGAATTATTAGAGAAGCTAAGAATCAATGGGTATGAGGTTTTTCATGACATTGTATTTGTTGGATTTAATGTGGATCATGTAGTTGTTTGTAAAAAAGGGATTTTTTGCATAGAGACTAAAACGTATAGCAAACCAGCTAAGGGTGAAACAAAATTAACCTTTGATGGTGAAACTTTAACGGTTAATGGCTTTAGATCTAAAGCACCTATTATTCAAGTTAAAGCAGCTTCAAAATCTACTCAAGAATTAGTTGAGCAAACCTCTGGTAAAAAATGCTATGTGAGACCAGTGTTATTATTTCCAGGTTGGTTTGTAGATTCAAAAAACAAAATAAATGAAAATGATATCTGGGCGCTTCATCCCAAAGGGTTTAGTGTTTTCGTGAGTAATAGCCAGGATTGTTTAAGTGAAGATGATGTGAATTTAATTGCTAATCATTTAGCCAATTACATTCGTTCCCTTTAATTATTAATGAAAAGGTTAGGTGATGTTTTAGGTTATGGTTTTCAATTAAGAAAGACAGTAATAATTTATAAATAAGAATTAAAAGATAAAGGAATAATCATATTGTATGAAACCTTCTCGACTTAAAGGAAAACTCACCACCTGGAATAATGAGAGAGGCTTTGGTTTTATTCAGCCTTCATTGGGTGGTGCGAAGGTTTTTGTGCATATTAAGGGTTTTTGTAATCGTAAACGGCGGCCTGTTGTTGGGCAGTTTGTGACGTATTCTCTATCTACAGATGAGCGGGGACAGGTTTGTGCTGTCAGGGCTACCTTGCCAGGAGATGAGCTGACAAAGAAATCGACAAAACCTATGCGTGCTCAGGGTGTTAGTTTTATGATGGTTCTATTGGTTGTTATCTTCTCCCTGGCCCTAATGGTTTCTGTGTTTCTTGGTAAACTTCCCTTTCCAGTTCTGTTAGTCTATTTTGCTCTCAGTTTAATTACTTTTTTGATGTATGCTCTGGATAAGTCAGCAGCTCAGAGGGGAAAGTGGCGAACTCAGGAAAGCACTTTACAGTTGTTAGCGCTTTGTGGAGGTTGGCCGGGAGCATTACTTGGACAACAATTATTTCGCCATAAAACTAAAAAACAATCATTTAAAATAACTTTCTGGATTATGGTGGCTATTAATATTGCTGTGCTGGTATGCTTGTATACGGGGAAAGGGGTTGCTTTTTTTCTGGCGATCTGAAGGCTCTGCTTTAATAAGTATCAACTCCAGGTTGGCTCAAGTTTCCCCCCAGATCATGCATGAAATTTTCTCAATTTCTACTGGATAATTTTTTGCGCAGGTTTCTATAAAGTTGAGACTTTCAACCTGATCATATAAACGGTAAGGCACGATTGAAAAAATCATGCCACTATCCTTCATTGTGCCACCAGGTGTATGCTGGCCTTTCAAATCTGGATATACTTTATAAACATATTTCCAGAATTCTATTTCCATATAATCATTTTCGGGAAGATGGTCAAAGGGCCCATCATAATAGGTATTGAGTTCAACTTCCTGGTTATTGACGGCAACCAGAATGTAACGATTATTTTCAGGTTTTTTATAATAAACAAAACCTGTTCGTCTGGAGATAACAGTGTTTGGTGCTAGCTTTATTAAGACATCAGGTACGCTAACAGATCTATCTAGAATAAAATAAAAATCATTAAGTTTTGAATTGTAGATAAGAATAAAAGCAGCTCCTGACTCATCCTGAGTTCGACCAAGCTGAATTTCATCTTGTAAAAGTATGGTATCGGCAGGGCTTTTCTGATCTAATTTATGTAGTTTAAATAAAGTTTCAATTCCATCATATTTGATGCGATAAGTTAATGCTGAAACTTTTTTCACTGAAACACCATCAGCCGAAGTTAAGTGCTTTTGTACTCGAATTTCACTTCCCCGATGAACCCAGCTTCGATTGGTTTCATAACAAACATAATCCAGTTCCCCTGTATTTCTTCTGTCTGATGACAACCTGATACTTCCAGAAAAGAGTGAACCACCCCGATTAAATGAAAAATAATAATAATTTTCGGATGGATAGATAATAGCTTTTGAACCTATCTGCTTTAATAGTTGAGGTAATACCTCTGAATAATCGCATGCTAACGCTCTGTTTCCGACTGCTAGTTGAGTAATCATATTTTCGTTTAATGAAAATTTTCGTACAGAATTCCTGGCCTCAGTAGTGTTAGAAATTGTTGCAGAGCAGGATGTCAAAATAAGCAGAATTATTAAGAGTAGAGAAGTCTCTTTTAGTGTTCGGCCGAGCATCCTGTTGGTCAACATGACCGTTGGCCAACAGGAAGATTTAATAAACAAGTTCTTATTTTCCCAGGTTTATTTTTTTGAAGGTACTTTAGGCATTTGAGGACGAACCATAGTGGAATCATCTTTATGTCTATAACCTTTACCGGCCTTTGGCGCTTTAGTTGTAGGACGTTGAGGGAACTGACCAACTTTTGTTGAGTCAGGCGCGTGCCTGTAACCGCCTTCTTTTTTTGGTGATTTAGTTGTAGGACGTTGAGGGAACTGCCCAACTTTTGTTGAATCAGGCGCGTGCCTGTAACCGCCTTCTTTTTTTGGCGCTTTAGTTGTAGGACGTTGAGGGAACTGCCCAACTTTTGTTGAATCAGGCGCATGCCTGTAACCACCTTCTTTTAGTGCAGCTTTGGTTTTTGAAGGGTGATACATGGTTGAATCAGGTTTATGTATGTATTGTTTGCCTGCTTTTGCAGCTCTGGCTTTAACTGCTGGAGCTTTCACACCATTACCGGGATGGTACATAGTGGAATCAGGCTTGTGTATGTATTGTTTGCCCTGTTTTGCAGGGTCAGCAACCTTTTTGTCCAACTGTTGACTGGTTTGTTTATTTTTTGCAGAAGCAACGCTGGTCATTAATGTAAAAATAATTAGTACCAGAGTGATAATTTTAACTTTCATGATTTTTCCTCATTTTATATGAAAAAGTGTTTAAATCTATTCCTACTGCAGCCATGAGTTAATCTAACATCAGTTAAGTAAATAGAAGAATATTTTGATAAAAGAACAGCTAGAATTAACCATCCTTCCCCATCAAGGTGAATACACAATAATTCATCTTTAATTTAAAGTATATAGCCTTTTCAGGTGATATACCCATAATCATTCAAGATGCAGGTTTCAGAGTTCAGGCAGGAAGCCTGCATCACAGGTTACTCACCATACTTCTCCTTTGCCGCATCAATGGCGGGTTGTAGTATTTCTATGGCGGTTTGATTACAGGGTGGGAGTTTTGCTTCAGACGTGGCTATGGGTGTGGTTCTTTCTCCCCATTTTATGACACCTGCACCGCAGGTGAGCCCTGCACCAAAGCTGGCCGTTAGTAGTGTCATACCGGGTTTAATTCTACCGGCTTCCAGCGCATCACATAATGACAATGGAATGGTGCCCGCTGAACAGTTGCCGTACTCATTTACGCAAACCATTACATTGTCCATATCAAAAGCCATACGTTTGGCGAGGGTTTTAATAATTCTTACATTGGCCTGATGGGGCACAAAAAAATCGATATCATCCTGCGTTAAACCGGTTTTAGTCAATGCGTCTTTGCAGGCTTCATGCATGCCTTTGACTGCATTTTTAAAAATTTCCTGACCTTCAAATGTTAATGAGGGATAAAAATCATGTTGCTGTTGATGTGAAAGATCTACTCCGAATTCCGGCATGGATAACATTTCTCTGGTGTGTGGAACCAGGCTTAATTTTGCACCCAGCAGGCCAAGGGGTTCCTGTGTTGCCTGTAACACCACAGCGCCACCGCCATCACCAAACAGTACCGCAGATTCTCTTTTGCCCCAATCCAGTAGTCGAGTGGTTTTTTCAACGCCGATGACCAGAGCGGTTTTAATTGAACCGGCTTTAATCATATCGGTGGCGATATTTAATGAATAAAGAAAACTGGTACAGGCTGAATTTACATCGAATCCTGCAGCATTGCTGGCCCCAATGGCATTGATTACGGTGCTGGCACTGTTGGGTATGAATTGATCGGGTGTTGTGGTGCCGAGAATCACCAAATCCAGCTCCGTGGGATCGATGCCGGCACAGGCAATAGCGTGTTCACTACCGACCCTGGCCATTTCCGAACAGGGGACATGGCTTATGTGACGTCGTTTGATACCGGTACGGGTGTATATCCATTCGTCACTGGTATCCAGAAAAGTCGCAAGGTCATCATTGGTTAAAATGGCGGGGGGAGCGCATTTTCCCCAACCGGTTATTTCAGCGTACATACAGACCTCGCGTTTGGGACAGAAATGATTATGAGCCTAAAGCATATCATTGTTTGCTGGAGGGAGAAAGTTACCCCTTAGTGGGGAGATTGTATTATGATATTGAGCAGTTGAGAATTATGAAGATAAAAATTATGACGGGCGATAGTAGTAAAGATTCAAAGATTACTAAAACGATCTGGGGTGAAAAAGAAAAAGCAGCCTGGCTGGCTAATCAAAGCGTAAAACGGAGTTATCAGCATGAAGTATTAGCAAAAATAGAGGCATTAAAAGGTGATTTTGATGTGAGTCAGTATGGTTTTCTTTCTTATGATCCTCAAAGGTATCCACTTTTTATGCTGAAAACTCGGAACTGGAACGAAAATAACAGGAACATTCTTATCACCGGGGGTGTACATGGATATGAAACCAGCGGTGTACAGGGGGCGCTACGATTTTTAGAATCAGCAGTATTAAAATATACCGATAATTTTAATTTTGTAGTGGCGCCCTGTGTGAGTCCCTGGGGTTATGAAACCATCAATCGTTGGGATACCGCGGCTATTGACCCCAATCGTTCATTTTATGCAAATTCGCCAGCAGAAAGTTCAGCCGCATTGATGAAGAAAATAGCTGATCTCAATCTGGATTACACCGCCCATTTTGATCTACATGAAACCACCGATACCGACAACTCGGTATTTATGCCGGCGTTAGCGCAAAGAGATGGTACTGAGCTGGTTATCTGGGAAATTCCCGATGGTTTTTATCTGGTGGGTGATACTGAAAACCCGGTTGATGACTTTCAAACTGCGATTATTCATGCGGTAAAAAAGGTAACGCATATTGCTCCGGCTGATGAGGCCGGTTGTATTATAGGTGAACCGGTTACCCAGAATGGCGTCATAAATTATGCTACGAAAAAATTAGCCCTGTGTACGGGCTTCAGTCAGAGTGAGTTTGTTACCACTACAGAAGTTTATCCTGATAGTCCAAAGGTAACTGATGAAGATTGTATCCTGGCGCAGGTGGCCGCTATTAGCGGCGGACTGGATTATTTATTGGATATATACCCGCCTGATTCAAAAAGAAAAAAGGTCGAATAATGAAAATTTTTCAAAGTGCCGTTTTAACCTTAATCAGCCTTTGTGTGTTGATGTTCATCTTTGTGAATCAATTACATATTGTTCCTGAAAGAGTTGTTGCGCTTTATTTCCCGGAAAATGGAAATTTTAGAGTCTGGCAATTTATTACTCATTTATTTGTCCATGCCAGTTTTGCCCATATTCTGTTTAATATGGTTGCACTCTGGATGTTTGGTACGGCATTGGAAAAAATATGGGGTGCTAAACGTTTTTTAATTTTTTATTTTATTTCAGGGTCAGGTGCGGCTTTAATCTATACACTGGTTAATTATTACCAGTTTAATGCAACTTATAATGAACTGCTTAAACTGGGTGTCAATGCACAGGCTATACAGCATCTGTTAGATTCTGGGGTGGTGAATCGACAAATCTTAAATTATATTTCGGAAGCAGATCTGATGGAATTTATGGCTATTTATCTATCTCCGGCGGTTGGCGCATCCGGTGCTATTTATGGCGTGTTAATAGCCTTTGCTATTACTTATCCTAACGTGAAATTGATGTTAA
>DRNA01000139.1 GCA_011322365.1 Aeromonadales bacterium
ATGGCATTTTCAACAGATGCAACACAACCCGCACAACTCATTCCTGAAATGGAAAGCCTGATTTTATCGGTCATGCCTTAACCCCTCTTTAACAAGATAAATCAATTAGTTAGAGTAGCTTCAAAACCCACAGCTTTAATAATACTGATGACGCTATCGGCGGATAATGTACTGTCAACGGAAACAGTTTTATTTTCCAAATCTACAGAAAACTGCTTTATCTCTTTATTTTTTGATTGGGCGGATGCCAGAGCATCGGAAATGGTGGCTACACATCCCTGACATTTCATTGCAGGAACAGAAAAGGTTAAAACTGACATCTTATTTCTCCAGGCTTGAATGGATTCAATTTTCTTGACGCAGATATTATGCACGCAAACAGCCAGAAAAGTATTACAGATTTTAGTTTGATTATTGCATAATTAAGTGCATATTCAGATTTAATAAGGATATCTATATCTTATCCAGCGCTATCCGCTGCTCTGGGGCTCTTAGTTGTTTGAATTGAGAGGGTGTCAGTCCAGTTATTTTCTTAAACTGCCGGCTCAGATGAGCAACGCTACTATAATCTAATCGGTGAGCTATCTCAGTGAGTGAAAGTTCATCATAAACCAGTAATTCTTTTACCTTCTCGATTTTCTGAGCAATAGTATATTGTTCAATGGTTACCCCTTCTACTGCCGAGAAAAGATGACTAAGATAAGAATATTCCCGGTGTATTTTATTACTGAGAAAGGTAGATAACTTTATTTTCCCATTGACATGAAAATCAGATAATTGCCGGATATATTCGAGAATACAGGTTTTAGTTTGCTCGATATAACGGCTTTTTTTATCATTTATCAATTCAAAACCTAAACTTTCAAGCTGTTGTTTAAACTCAATCAGCTCATTTTCTGAAAAAACACCTTGTCTGAGTTCCACCTCGCCCAAATCCACATTAAAATTGTCGAGATTCATGGAACAAAGTATGTTTTCCACTGCCAGTTTACAACGATGACAGACCATATTTTTAATAAAATATTTCATCAATAGCGGGTTTTATCTAGTTTAGTAAATGAACATATCCGATGTGGAGTGATTTAACAATAAATAAATTGGCACTAAAAGACTTTTTACTTAAAAGGTATTGAAATTACTGATATTTTAGTATTGTTTTAGTTAAAATAATTGTAAAATGTTACCGCTGTTTTGCTCTTTTAGCCCATAACATAAAAGAAAATCATTATAATAAGATATTGGATAAATATGAATAAATCATATCAGAAATTTAAATCGTTCTACTTTTTAAGTGTATTTTTAATAGTGAGCTGTTCAGGGTTACCTATAACCAGAATTCAGTCAGATAATCACAATGATCGCATTCGTTTTTTAGTCATTCACCATACCTCTATCAATTATGCAAAATCACTAAAAGCACTGACAGAACCTCATGGTGTCAGTGCGCACTACATGATAACCGAAAAAAATGACAGCTCATATCCTGATAATAAAGCCGAAATCATTCAATTGGTAGATGAAAATAAAAGAGCCTGGCAGGCCGGTCGAAGCTATTGGCAGGGGCAGCATAATCTCAATGATCAATCCATTGGTATTGAATTGGTGTATGTTTCAAATTGTAGCAGGGATGAACAGCATATTTCCCAGTTCCGAAAATTAAACAGTGATGCCATTTCCGATCAGATCTGTTTTTACCCGGATTTTGATGATCAACAGATTGATCTCCTTATTAAGCTGGTCAAGGATATTTTAAAACGTAATCCGGAGATAACGCCGGATCGTATTATTGGTCATGCAGATATAGCCCCGGACAGACGCGTTGACCCAGGCCCAAGATTTCCCTGGCAGCGACTTTATAAAGCCGGCATTGGCAGTTGGTATGATGATGACACAGTAGCAAAATACTGGAAAATGTTTCAACAGTCGCCACCCTCGGTTGCTCTTATACAGAATGCGCTCTCCGCCTATGGCTATGGTATCCTTGAAACCTCAATGCTTGATGCACCAACCATTAATGCACTCACTGCCTTTCAGATGCATTTCAGACCCTGGCAGGTTAATGGTGAAATCACCAATGAAACCGCAGCCACACTGTTTGCATTAATTGAAAAATATCGACAGAAAAAACTGGACAATTTACTGCAACAATATGAAAAAGAAAAACAGTCGTTAAAGCTAACCCAGTCAATGACGGCTTCGCCCTTCAATGAGGTATTCACAGGCGTTACAGAAGGCACCGGAAAATTTGTAGAAAACCGCAGAGTATTTGTAGGCCATGGTAAGTCTGTTGGTCAAACCCTGAAAATAACGTCCAATATAAAAGCACATGTGAGCTTATATATTAACGGTAAACGAGTACTTAACCATCAATTGATAAATCCAGATGAACACAATAAAATTAATGTAGGCAAATTTATCAGGGAAGGCTATAACACACTTAAAGTTATAAACATAAAACCAGAGCAAAGCCAGATCAATATCGAGATGGGCTACCCTACATTAGCAAAAATAAATTCCTCTACTAATTCAGGTACAAAAGCATTTTCCAGCAAAAAATTACAAAAAGTAGAGCAGTTGATCAACAAAGAAATAAAAGAAGGCTTCCCCAGTGCTGAATTATTGATTATTAAAGATGGGAAAATTATCAGGCACAACCGTTACGGTTACAAATTACGTTATGATGAAAATGGCCAGGCGCTTTCTCACCCTGAGAAGCTTACAAAAAACACTTTGTTTGATCTCGCATCCAATACCAAAATGTATGCCACTAACTTTGCATTAATGAAGCTGATGAGTGAAGGAAAACTGGATATTAACAAACCTGTTCACTATTACCTGCCAGAGTATCGAAAAGGTGGCAGAGAATCCAGAACTGTACGTGACCTACTGACTCATACAGCCGGGTATGCTCCCACTGTTGATTTTTTTACTCATAAAAACCAGTTAGGTACCGCCTACTTTTCACAAAATAAAAAACAGACCGCTTATCTGTTAACCCAACAGGTCCCCTTTCAAATGGGTCGTCATATAAAAATGCAGTATAGCGACATAGATTTTATGTTATTGGGATTGCTGATTGAAAGAATCACAAAAATGCCACTGGATAGTTATGTGGAAAAAGAAATTTATCAACCTCTGGGATTACACCACACCGTTTTCAACCCTCTACAAAAAGGTTTTAGTAAAGAGAATTGTGCTGCCACCGAATTAAAAGGCAATAGCCGAAATGGTGCCATAGATTTTGAAAATATTCGTCGCTATACCTTACAGTGTGAAGTCCACGATGAAAAAGCTTTCTATTCTATGGACGGTGTTTCCGGCCATGCCGGTTTATTTTCCACAGCAGATGATCTGGCCGTATTAACCTCGGTACTGTTAAATCGCGGTGGCTATGGAAATGTTAAACTGTTTGATGCCTCAATACTGGATGAGTTTACCGGACCCTCTGATCTGGATATCAGTCTGGGGCTGGGTTGGCGACGAGCAGCCAATGGCGAATATAAAAAACGCTTCGGCCCCTATGCCAGTCCCTATGCCTTCGGTCACACTGGCTGGACCGGCACCCTAACCGTTATCGATCCTTTTTATGACCTGGCCATCATTCTATTAACCAACCGCAAACACTCACCGGTCACCGTACAAAAAGCCGATGACGGCACCATTGAAAAAATCACCTTCGCCGGTGATAAATTTGAAACCGGACAATATGGCAGTATTGTTTCATTGATTTATGAGGCGATGCTGGAAAAATAAAAGATTAAGAAAATAAATAAAAGTTCGGAAAAGGAGTCCACTATGAAGATTTTCTATCTCACACTACAACCTTTGTCGTTCCGAGCGAAAAAACCTTTGTCATTCCGAGCGAAAAAACCTTTGTCATTCCGAGCGAAAAAACCTTTGTCATTCCGAGCGAAGTCGAGGAATCTTATGCCGAGCCTCAAGATCCTTCAACTGCGCTACGCTACGTTCAGGATGACAATAGCAATGGGTGGCGACCCAAAACACTCACTATATTTACTGGGCCAGCTTTCAGAATGATACAAACTTTAAAGTTCCACGAATATAATCCAGAGTCAGGATGCAAGAAAATCCGGAAAGAAAATTTGTACCTCCATAAAGTTAAATCAATCGCCCTGAAGGTAACGAAACCCTAATAACCCGCCGTTTTCGCCACCGCGGTTCTTGGATCAGAAGCACCATACAAACCTTGTGGGGTAAACATGATCGACTGAGTCGATCCCATGGCAGATTTAACCACCACTTTGTAGCCCATTTTTTTCAGCAGGCGAATGGTATCCTGATTTAAACTTCGTTCCACTCTGATCTCATTGGGAAACCATTGGTGGTGTATCCGGCTGGCATAGGAGGCTTCGGCGACATTCATCTGATAATCAATCACATTCATTACTAGCTGTAAAGTGGTGGTAATAATACGAGAGCCACCGGGTGAGCCGGTGAGTAAAAAAGGTTTATTGTTTTTTAACACAATAGTAGGCGTCATGGCACTTAAAGGGCGCTTACCCGCCTCGACCGCATTAGCTTTTCCACCCAATAAACCAAAGGCATTGGGCACACCGGCTTTGGCTGAAAAATCATCCATTTCATTATTTAAAAATACCCCGGTCCCATCGGCAATTAATCCCGAACCATAACTGAAGTTTAATGTGGTTGTGGTTGAAACCGCATTACCCCATTGATCGGCTACGGAAAAATGTGTGGTCTGATTACTTTCATAAGGTAAAGCCATGCCCGGTTTTATATTGATGCTGGGAATTGGTTTATCGGGCAGAATTTTATCAAAAATTCGTCTGGCATAGGCTTTACTGGTCAACTGTTTTACCGGCACCTTATAAAAATCTGGATCGCCCAGGTATTTACTTCTGTCGGCGTAGGCAAACTTCATGGCTTCTACCATATAATGGATCGAGTTAGCGCTATTATGACCGGATGACGCCATATTGTAATTTTCCAGAATATTTAGAATTTGTAGCAAATGAACGCCGCCCGATGAAGGTGGCGGCATGGAGATAATATCATAGCCCCGATAAGTTCCAGTGACCGGTTGACGGATCTCTGCATGGTAGTTTTTCAGATCGGCAGTACTCATAATACCACCGGCTTTTTGTACCTGGAGAGCGATTTTTTTTGCCACTTCACCCTGATAAAATCCGGTACTACCCTTTTGCGCTATAAGCTTTAATGTTTTCGCCAGATCCTTTTGATAAAAGGTTTCTCCTATCTGGTAACTGGAACCGTCTTTTTTATAAAAAACCTTTTTGGTACTGGGCCATTTTTGTAATCGTTTTTTCAACGATTGTAATGAAAGGTACAAATCACGACTCACCGGAAAACCGTTTTCCGCCAGGTGAATGGCCGGTTGTATCACTTCTGATAAACTCATGCTGCCATATTTTTTTAATGCCAGCTCCATGCCCATTACCGAACCCGGCACTCCTGATGCCATGCCATGAAACAGCGATTTATTTTTAATTACATTGCCCTTTTTATCCAGGAAAAGATCTTTATGGGCTTTTGCCGGTGCCATTTCACGATAATCAATGGCAATGTTCTCTCCGGTTTTAGCCAGATGAATTATCATAAAACCACCACCACCGATATTACCCGCCCGTGGAAATGTCACTGCCAGTGTGAAACCCACCGCAACTGCGGCATCCACCGCATTGCCGCCTTTGCGTAAAATATCAACACCCACATCAGTTGCCATAGATTCAACACTGGCCACCATGCCATGGGCAGCCCAAACCGGTTTTGCCGTGTGCATACCCGATAAAATGGGTGCAGGTATAGTATTCTTTTTATGAGGAAATGCATTGACGCTGAAAAATAAAAGTAATGACAAAAACAGATTTATTTTCAGAAATGTTGCTAACCGCACTAAAGACATCATATTAATTTTCCGCTGTAGATTTTTCTATTGAGTTTTTTCTAATGAGCTTTGAACATATTCTCGTGGTACCCGAGCAGATACTGATGTGAGCAAATGATAACCAATGGTACTGGCCTGTTGTGCAACTACATTTGCCATTATATTTTTTCCCCAGAGTTCCACTACATCACCAGTGCTGACATCTGTAATATCAGTAACATCAACAGTTATCATATCCATGGAAACCGTGCCTACCACTGGAGCTCGTCTGCCTCGAACAAAAACTTCACTGTTATTATCAACCTGTCGTGGATAGCCATCGGCGTAACCCACCGCGACTGTAGCAATTAGTGTGGCACGTTGAGCCACCCACTTACCACCATAGCCTACCGATTGCCCTGGCTTTATTTTTCTCAGTGCAATAATGGAGGAGATAAAATGCATGGCCGGTTTTAAATCCCGATCAGTAACATGGGGTATATCAAATAAACCGACACCGTATAACATAATACCGGGTCGATTCCATTCATAATGTGAAGCCGGTAAAGCAGCAATGGCCGGAGAATTTGCCATAGAGCGGATCAATTTAAAATCCGTTAACTTTTTATTTTTTTTCAACTCTGAAAATAGATCATCAAACCGTTTCAGTTGTCTTCGGTTTTTATTATGTTGAATATCGGAAGCATGAGAAAAATGTGAACACAAAACCAGCTCTTTGTTAATCAGTGCTAATGATGATAATTGAACTAAAGTAGACGCCACATTTTCAGGATTAAACCCCAGCCGATGCATTCCGGTATCAACTTTTAACCAGAGTTTAATTGTTGCTGGTAAGTTGGTTAAGCGGGGATCGGATAATATATCGATTTGTGCTGGCTGATGTACCATTAACCAACAGTTATTTTCAGCCGCATAAACGACTTCATCCACAGAATTTATGCCTTGCAATATCAATATGGGCTTGAGTATACCGGCACTTCTTAACTCTACTGCTTCTTCAAAAATAGCCACCGCAAAAGCCTTGACTAGCGGCTCAAGTTTTATCGCCACTTCTCTGGCACCATGACCGTAGGCATTGGCTTTGATTACTGCGATATTTTCAGACGCTTTAGCCCATTTTTGAGCCAATTGATAGTTATGTGCAATAGCATCTAAATCAATGATGGCTTTTGTCTGCCTGGACATGTTTACTCACTTTTTTAAAGTTTAAATCCTGGAAATCAAAACTGAAATCGGTGTTACTGGATATAGCTTTCATGGTTAATTTAACCGATTGATCGGCCTGAGTAAAATATAACCAGGCATCCGCTTCAAAAGAACGGTCATCCCATTTCACCCACCACTGATTTTTTTTATAATAATAAACCTTTCCTGTCATTTGTGGAGATTTTTTACTACGAAAAATAACGTTGTTATTTTCACGTTTTAGTGAAATGTCACCAAACCAGGGATCAGCATACACGCCTAACAGATTATTTTGATCTTCATTATCAACTATTAATTTCAACTGCGGCAAAAAGTTTTTTTTCATGCTGGATATCTGTGTTAATTGCATCTTTTTTAACTGAGTTTCCTTGTGTTTATAATAAGCTACCCAGTCTGTTTCAGGTAAGTTTAATAAGCGTTGTAAAATCCCCCGAGCTAAAGATTGTCGGGCTTTTGAGGATTGCTGATTGGTCAGAATAACAATGCCAGTTTTACTATCTGGTAGCATAATAATCTGTGACATCATTCCTGCCAGCGAACCCGTATGGGATATGCGCCAATGTCCAAAATAATCACTCACACGCCAACCCAGCGCATAGCCTCGGAAATGTGTCTTATCTAATTTTTTACGTTCCTCAGATAGTGGTAATGGAGTGACCGGTTGCCATAAAATATTTTTTTGTTTTTGTGAGATATGCAAAGCGTTATTATGATGATTATCGTCGAGAAAAAAAGAAATCCATTTCAGTAAAGCTCCTGCGCTACACTTAATGCCCCCCGCCGGGGCCATTAAACTGGTGCTGTTATTAATCTCACTTTTAACTAATAGCGTTAACTGCCCATTAATAACAGCATGTGGAGAAGCCAGATTTTTGACTTTCTCCCTATCTACACCACCACTAAAACAGCGCTGCATGTTAAGTGGCTTAAATAGTTTTTGTGCTACGAAATTCTCCCAGCTCTTCCCGGAAATAGCATGCACTACTTCACCCGCTACAATATACAGTAAATTATCGTAGGCATATTCATCACGAAAACTGCTGACAGGCTTGAGGAATCTGAGATTTTTAATAATATCCTGCCGGGTAAATAAAGTCGGTTCCGGCCACAA
The DNA here is from genome assembly GCA_011322365.1 of Aeromonadales bacterium. GTDB lineage: Bacteria > Pseudomonadota > Gammaproteobacteria > Enterobacterales > DRNA01. Next base: position 8,205 of record DRNA01000139.1, read on the forward strand.
CATTAAATCCCCCGCCCCTATTCTCAAACCGCTGCGATGCGTCAGTAGATCACGAATATTAAATTGCTGTGTCACCCAGCCCTGGTACATTTTAAAATCCGGCAAATAGTTAACTACCTTATCCTGCCAGTGTAACTTACCTTCATCGACTAATAGTGCCAATGCAGCAGCGGTAAAGGCTTTGCTATTGGAAGCAATTTTAAAGAGGGTGTTGCCATTGACTCGCTGTTGATTTTTTATTGAGGCAACGCCATACCCCTTCAAATGCACTATTTTACCCGCCTGTATCACACCGATAGCCACACCCGGAACAGAATAGGCCTGCATGGTTTTCAAAACCAACTTATCGATTGACCTTGATAGTGCAGTATGAGCTGCAGGTTCTGGCTGTATTGCGAAAACAACAGACACAGACAAACTCGCTGCTAACAGTAGATAGAGTCGTTTTAAAAATATTTTATTCATCAAATTTTTCAATCATCCAGACAATTACCCTCTGTTAGAGCGTAAAAAGCCCCACCAGCAGATACAACACCATGGTAATACCACCAGCAACCAGTGCGTAGGGTAACTGAGTCCTCACATGCTCCAGCAAGTCGCAACCGGAAGCAATGGCAGAAACCGCTGTGGTATCGGAAATAGGAGAGCAGTGATCACCAAAAACACCTCCACCGAGAATAGCGGCAATGATTAGCGAAGGCGGTAAACCCATAGTTTGAATAATGGGGACACCAATCGGGATCAGAATTGCAAAAGTGCCCCATGAAGTACCAGTAGAAAAAGAAATTAACGCACCCACCAGAAAAATAATCGGTGCCACCAGATAAAGAGGTAAAAAATCACCGACAATCTGAGAGATATACACACCGGTACCCAATGCTTTTAAACTGGCGCCCAATGCCAGCGATAGCAGTACAATAGCCACCAGAGGTAATAACTCTGACATACCTTCAAAGCCAATTTTAACCAGGGTTTTATGTTTAAAACGGCCACTGAATAACATCATAAAATAAGCCACCATGCAGGCTAATGCGGTAGCATAAAAGACGGATTTGGAGCCACTACCTTTGGCCATATCGCCGCCTCCGGTCCACAGCATAAAACCGATCATCCCGCCAACCATCACCAGTAAAGGCACTACCATAAAGCTGGCATGACTGGCGTCAATGTCCTCTTCTTCCACTATGTCTTCAGGTTTGTGCACCTCTGTTTTGGCTAAAGGTCCAAAATACCTGCCGCTATAGGCTGAGAAAAAAACCAGAGCCAATGTCACCAGTGCATAGAAATTAAAAGGAATGGTTCCCCACAGGATCTGTGCTGCACTCTGCTCAAAATGGTAAGAGCTCAGAAGTGCCAGTATATAGGCTCCCCAGGCATTTAACAGAATAAGGATGCAAATAGGGGCAGAAGTACTGTCAATAATATACGCCAGTTTGGCACGACTGAGGCCGAATTTATCAAACAACCCCCGGGATAAAATGCCCGCGGTCAGAACCGATAGGTTGGATTCAATAAAGACCACAATTCCGGTTATGGTGGTCATCATGGAAACCTGTCGTGGTGTTTTGGCAAAGCCTTTTTTTATCAACATTTCAACCAGAGCGATAACGCCGCCCGAGGTACGCATGTAGGCCAGCAATGCCCCTACCATAACACTGAAAATAAGGATACGAGTATTCCCTGCATCTGCAAACACTGCAGTAATGCGGTCCAGTGTCGCGATGCCCCCGTAAAATACTCCTAATCCCGCAGGATCGGTCAGTAATAACCATTCCGAAACGAAAATAGCCATTAATAATGCCAGAATGACTTCTTTCTGCCAGAGTACAATTATCACGGCTACTAACGGGGGGAGTATTTTAAGCCATTCCATATATCACCTGTTTTGTTATTATTTTAGCGGTCCACATAAATTACCCGGATCGGACAATGTAGTCACTTCAGATCCCATTGAATCCCTACATTTTATTAATCTTTATTGATAAACTCATGCAATAATATATTATTATTAAATGTCATTCCATTGGAATATTTTATTACTCTACGTTATTCTAACGGGAAAGTAACCCAATCCGCTGGAATGAGCATCACTGAATCAGCACAAAGATGATTAACATTCCGGGGGCCAGCATAGCAGAAATAATAAAATGAATGATAATGATATTCAAAGCCAGCCATTGAGTTCAAAATCTTATATCGGTATACCAACAGGGCCATAATTATGTATTTCCTTAAAAACTTCAAAATTAATTTCCTGGTTATTGGCGTCACTGCTCTGCTAACCACTACAACCCTGGCCAGAAACAGCGATGATGACAAAACCATTCACCGATTTCACCAGTCGTTACTCACCATTGATAGTCATGTGGATATTTCCCGTGAGTATATGCTCTCAGATGACTTTGATCCGGGTTTAAAAACTCACATGAAAGTGGATTTTGATAAAATGAAACGTGGGGGGATCGATGGCGTGTTTTTCATCGTCTATGTGGCACAGAAAAAACGTGATGCTGCAGGTTATCATGCCGCTTACCTGGCCGCGATGAAAAAATTTACCGCCTTACATAAGATGCTTGATGAAGACTATCCCCAGCAAATCAAACTGGCTTACAGTCCGGAAGATGTGCTGAAAATCCATGAGCAGGGGAAATTAATCGCCATGATTGGCGTAGAAAATGGTTATCCTATCGATCATAATCTGGAAATACTGGATCAATTTTATCATCTGGGAGCCCGCTATATGGGGCTTACCCATAGCGGTAATAATGACATCTGCGACAGTTCTTCGCCCAGTAGCAAGCTTGGTGATAATAAAAATGAAGATAAGGGTCTCAGTCAATTTGGCCGAAGTGTAGTCAAACGCATGAACGATCTCGGCATGATGATCGATGTCTCCCATGCCTCCGATCAATGTGTTAAAGATGTGCTGACACTCTCAAGAGCACCCATCATTGCCTCTCACTCAGGCACCCGGGCACTGATGAATCATCCCAGAAATTTACCCGATGAGCTGTTAAAACAGATTGCGGACAAAGGTGGCGTGATCCAGATTGTCGGCTATACCGGATTTATTAAAGCTGATCCGGCCAGAGACAAAGCCTTTGAAGAACTGGAAGCCAAAGTGGCCAGCCACTACCATGCCAGAGAATTTTCCTACAAACTGCATGAAAATACCCCGGAGTACATTGCTGGCACTAATCAGATAAACAAGGATTACCCCCTGGCGACAGTACAGCAGTATGTGGATCAGATCGACCATGCGGTAAAAATTGCCGGCATTGACCATGTAGGGATCAGTTCCGATTTTGATGGCGGTGGCGAACTGCGAGGTTGGGAAGATGCCAGTCAGTCAGAAAATATTACCCGAGAACTACTGCGCCGAGGCTATAGTAAAACCGATATCCAGAAGATCTGGAGCGGTAACCTGTTAACCACCTGGAAAAAAATAGCCAGCTATCGTTTAAAATCGTTAAAATAAAAAGTATCTCTTCTGCTAGTTCCTAAATAAAGTACCCCGGCAAAGCAGGGGTACTTTATTTTTACTCGAAACCCTCAACTCGAAACCCTCAACTCGAAACCCTCAACTCGAAACCCTCAACTCGAAACCCTCAACTCGAAAGTCTCAGCTCTCAACTAACAATAAGCTACTCAAATATTTTTACCTGTGGTGCCAAAATTTTTACCGATAATAGCGAAATAGCAAAAATACCCAGGTAGATAAACATTTGTGACCAT
>DRNA01000140.1 GCA_011322365.1 Aeromonadales bacterium
GCTTTCTGGAACAGAAAAAATGATTTCCTTGTTGCTCTGCTCAAGATCAGATTCAACAATGAGGTTTCCATTGTCTTCAACAATTCGAATATCAGGGTGAATAAAGCCACCTTCATTGAGAATAATTTTTTCCATTTCGGAAAATGTAGAAATAACCTGAGGGTTTGATGAGATAATATTTGCCATATGGTGGTTGATAGTAGAGATATTTTATAAAAAATGGATTAAAAACGTATTAAAAGGCGTGCTCGCAGGTGTCAAAGATTAATCTGTTTAGATCATTTATCATGTCTACAGTTTTTTGATTATAATCTCCATATTAGATATAGACGATTGAACTTTGGTTAGGTATTTATTGCTTTTTACGTCGAGCAAAACCAGTCAGGCCAATTAAGCCGGAACCAAATAGCCAGGCAGCAGCAGGAATTGGTGTCACAATGGTCGCATCTATAATGATATTGTTGCCGGCAAATGGCCCGGATACCATGCTGAAACCACGTACACCATCACCATCTACATCGGTTGCGGTTAAATATGTGGTATCACCGATTGTGGTGACATCCCATACGGATAAAACATCAAATATATTCTGATTCCAGTCTATAAATGTACGCAGGCCTATCTGTCCGGCATTAAGGGTCATGGATAAGTTAACAACGTCAGGAAATACGCTATCTGGCGTGCTATCGAAATTATAGATGCCGGGAGTGGAATAAATACTGGAGTTAAATCCTGTTCCCACTTTGTCTAGATATGTGAAAGAGAAATCCCCTGATGCGGGGTACAGATCAATGGGAACGGGGCCGATGCCTGTGCCTGTAATTTCAAGAGAGCCGGTAAAACTATACTCTGGCGGTACTGGGTAATCGATAAAAGCTGCATGGCTAGCTGTGCTGGTTAACATAAACAAGAACATGCCGAGTAATTTTTTATTTATTGATTTCATCATTTTGAGACCCTTATCCTTAATGGTCTTGGTTAGTATTATCTTATGCTACATATACCAATGCGGTATCAGCAATAATTATGCCGACTTATAAAAGGTTTTTTAAATCAATATGTTGGTTTTTGTGGTGTGTGCTTGATGTGTAAAAGTGTCATTTATATTGGAAAAAATCGGAATAATTTACAGTTTTATGTAGGGCTAGTTTTTATGAGGGTGGATGTATCGTTTGAGGCTGGCATTGGGTAATAAAAAGCCCAACCATCCCTGGTTGGGCTAGTCACCATCCTTGGCGATATTTACAACATCCTTTTGCTTAGGAGAGAAATTACTTTCTCTGTTGGCACATCCTGTACCAACGGTTAATAGTATGCCTATGTTTGCACATCGTGCATAGGGGATATATTCGGAAAATCGTGTAGGAATATCCTTACAGCTTATTTGGCAAGGCGCATGGATTGGTGGGGGATATTGGCATCCAGGAATTCATTGCCATATTCTGTAAAGCCAGAATGCTTATAGAATGGTATGGCGCTTGTCTGGGCGTGTAGGTAAATATTGGGATAGCCCTGTTGTCTGGCGTATTCGATTAAGGCTTTTATGATTTGTGATCCTATGCCCTGATGGCGGTATTCTTTGAGTACCGCCATACGACCGATCTGTCCATCGGGTTTTATGCGACCTGTAGCAATAGGTTGCTGGTGATGATTAAGAGCCAGTATATGTAGCGAGGTTTTGTCGTATTCATCCCATTCCAGTTTTTCGGGGACTTTTTGTTCTTCTATGAATACTTTTTGTCTAATTTGGCTGAGTGCCTCCCGGTTTTCCTGCCAGCTTGTTTTTATGAGTTGATAATTTTTCATTGTTTTGGATTCTCAGTAAAAGTATTCGGGGGTAGCTCCCCTCTTTAGCAAAGAGGGGTTGGGGGAGATTTGAAATTGTCCCAGTTAAAACAGGGTATTGATAGAAGATTCAAATCTGGTGGTTTTTAAATCCCCCTCATTCCCCCTTTATCAAAGGGGGAGGCTTTTAAAATAACCCCGAAGAAATGAGATGGTAAATATTATAATGATTATTCGTTATCAATTAACTGACTATGATTGTATAACTGGATTAATAAAGACTGTTCATCGTCATTGGCGATGGAAAGCAGTTTGTTTAAATCAATCTGCCTGTTCTGGCAGAGGACTTCGGCAAATGTCTGGCTAACATTGTAATCCTCACCATCAATAAAAAGCAGGCAGTTTTCCTCATGCCTGTAAAAAGCAAACCGGCTGGCAGGGCTTCGCATCAGTTTTGAATGTTGATTTTTTAATGTTTCAATATTGGTTAATGGCTCTATATCCAGCTCCGGAATATCCGCTTTGGTGTCGCTGTTAAAGCGGCC
>DRNA01000141.1 GCA_011322365.1 Aeromonadales bacterium
ATTTCTCATTTGAATTTCTGCAGTTGCTACATGCTGATGAATATACCCATGATACCTGAAGATGCAGGATTTCAGAGTGTTTTAGGCCATTCAATTTAAGGCACATGAGTGAGGCAATAGTCGTTCTATTGTAAGCTCATGCAAAGCTTCCGCGTCCTGCTCACGCCCCTTACCTAAGTCCATTTAGGCAACGCAGAAGTGGATGGCCTGAAACGCTTCTACGATGGCTTTAAAAGCACTTTATTCTGTGTTGTTGATTTCACCAATGGAATAACCATTGCCTTCAATCTACGCCTTGCCTAAAGTGCTTTTAATTCCCACTGAAACCTGCATCTTCAGGTATCATGGGTATAGATTGTATGCTGTAATGTTAACTTGATTTCATCAGTATAATAGCTAAACTTGAAAGTATAAATTCTCTTCATCAAAGGGTTACAGTGAAGACGGGATTACAGGGAATGGGTTATAAAAGAAGTAAATTGAATAGCGCCATCATTGTGCCATTGATTTCGGTTGCTTGCCTCTATTTCATTCATCTTTATTTTGGCGTGCTGTTATTTCATACTTTATCAGAGTTATTTTCTGTTGTTGTTGGAATAATGATGTTTGTCATCGTCTGGAATACCAAACGATTCACACAAAATTATTTTCTTATTTATTTAGGGAGCGGATATTTCTGGATAGCCATTTTAGATACCTTTCATTTGTTAACCTTAAAAGGATTGCCATTTTTTGATGTTCCTGATGTTGAGATAACTCTTCATTTCTGGATTTACACTCGTTTATTCGAAGCTATTCTTTTACTTAGTGCTCCAGTGTTTATTAGTAAAAAGTTTAATCCCATTTTGATGTTTAACGCATTAATGATAATTGCGTTAATGATTGTAATAGCTTCTTTTAATATATCCTATCCAGTGTTGATGAATGCTTCAGGGTTAACAGCAGTAAAAATCGGTATGGAATATCTGATTATCTTATTGTTAATTCTTTCTCTGATAGTTTATTACAGGCGGCGATATTATTTCACTAAAAAAATGATAGTTCTTCTATTATCATCCATAGCCCTTACAATAGTCTCAGAGCTAATGTTCACTTTGTATCATAGCATTCAGGCGCTGCCATTTGTATTAGGTCATTTATCAAAATTTATTTCATTCTGGTTGATATATGAAGCTATTTCAAAAACAACTTTAACAGAACCCTTTGAAATAATGGGTGTGAATGCCAGTAGTTATGACGCTATGCCATACCCAGCAGTTGTTTTAGATGAAAATGGAATGATTTCACAGGTAAATAAAGAAACAGTGGTCCATTTTAAGCGGCCACCTGAAAATTTAATTCATCATCATGTACATGCTTTTTTTCATCAGTCGAATATTAGAAAGAGTGAGTGTGTGGTTTGTCAGGCAATTAATAAATCGTTACCGATTAAAAATTTGACCATATCAAGATTAGATGCAACCACAGATGAAGAAAAATATTACTTGCTTTCGCTGGCTAATATAAAAACAAACAATAAAAGTTTCGGCATGATTCAGACGATGATTGAGGTAACTGGGCAAAAAGAAGCAGAAAGAAACGTCTTAAGAAGTAAAACACAATACCTTACCTTGTTAGAATCTATGCCTATCGGAGTGTTTGAAACAGATAAAAATGGGCGCTGTATTTATGTAAATACAAAGTGGCAGGAATTATCAGGCGTGAGTTATGATGCGGCCTTAGGTGATGGTTGGGTTAATGCATTGTATAAAGATGATAAGCAGGAAGTATTTAAATCGTGGATCGGAAATGCAAATGAAAATAAAGTTTGGGATATGGAATACCGTTTTGTAGATGGTGATAATAATATACGTTGGATTATGGGTCGTGCTATTGCATTAACAGATGATAATAGAGAAGTGAGGGGGTACATTGGTACGGCTATAGATATTACAGATAGAAAAGAGGTAGAGCATAGGTTGGAAATTAATGAGGAGCGTTCTCGTTATGGTTTGGCAGTTGCAAACGAAGGTTTGTGGGACTGGAATTTAGTTGAAAATACAGTTTTTTTTGATGCTCGATATTACACTCTTTCAGGCTATGAACCGTTTGAGTTTAAGGGGGATTTTGCAGAATTTGAGAAGCGAGTTCACCCACAGGACTTTAAAAAAATAAATGAAAATATCAATCAATATATTAATGGTGATACATCTGAATATGATGTTCAATTTAGATTTCTACATAAATCGGGAGAATTTATGTGGATAAGAGGGCAAGGTAAAATTGTTGAAAGAACTGAAAATGGAAATCCTGTCCGATTTGTTGGTACACATTCTGATATCACAGAAAAAAGACAGATAGATGAACAATTGATTACTTTGTCACAAGCTATTGAGCAGACACCGGTTTCAGTAATTATCACGGATTTGCAGGGAAATATCGAGTATGTTAATTCCAGTTTTGAGAAAACAAGTGGCTATTGTTTTGATGAGGTAAAAGGAAAAAATCCAAGAATATTAAAGTCAGGTAATATGTCACCCAATATATATAAAGAATTATGGTCGCATTTAGTTAGAGGTGAAAATTATGAATGTGAAATTCAAAATAAATCAAAAAGTGGAAACCTCTATTGGGATAAGGCCTATTTTTCAGTAGTAAAAAATAAGGAAGGGAAAGCTTACAAATATATGGCGGTAAATGAGGATATATCTCTGAGGAAATTACAGGAAGAACAATTACTGTATCAGGCACATTTTGATTCACTCACACATTTACCTAATCGTTTTTTATCAATGGATAGACTTTCCCAGGCTCTGGTTGAATCGGAACGAAAACAGGATAAGGTTGCGATATTTTTCCTTGATTTAGATGATTTTAAAAAGGTGAATGACAGTTTGGGCCACGAAGTGGGGGATAAATTGCTTGTCGAAGCGGCCGAAAGGTTAAAACATGTGGTGAGAAGTGGAGATACAGTCGGGCGATTGGGGGGCGATGAATTTATTGTTATGCTCAGAGGCATAAATCAATTAACTGAAACTCAGACTATTGCTGAACAATTATTAAATCGATTAAGGGATTCTTTTCAGATTGAAGGTCGGGATCTGATTTTATCTGCCAGTATAGGTATAGCCATTTATCCTGAAGATGGTTTGACATCCTCAGAGTTATTGCGGAATGCCGATGCTGCGATGTATCATGCAAAGGAACTGGGAGGAAACACCTATTCGTTTTATACAGAGGCCATGAATAAAGAAGTCGAACGTCAACTGGCAATCGAAGAACAAATTCATGGTGCACTTGAACGGAATGAGTTTAGCGTTTACTACCAACCAAAAATAGATATTAAAACTCGTAAAATCATTGGAGCTGAAGCGTTAATCAGATGGAATAATCCTGCTTTAGGTAGTGTGTCTCCTCTTGAATTTATTCCAATAGCAGAACGTTCCGGGATGATTATTCCTATTGGGTATTTTGTTTTTGATCAGGCGCTTTTAATGACTTCCAAATGGCAGCAGGAATTTTCAAGAGATTTTGGAATAGCGGTTAACCTCTCTCCTCGTCAGTTCAGGGACCCGGATCTGGTTATGCAGTTAAGTCATTTTATCGCGGCAGCAGATCTTCAGGAAGATAGTATTGAGTTAGAAATTACAGAAGGAGTATTGATGAGTGGGCATCAATATATTGACGAAGCCTTAACTCATATTAATGCGTTGGGTGTAAGCATTGCCATGGATGATTTTGGTACCGGTTATTCCTCTTTAAGTTATTTAAGACGTTATCCATTTGATGTGTTAAAAATTGATCAGTCTTTTGTCCGGGATATCGGTATTGATGCGGCTGATAGAGAACTGATAAATGCAGCTATCGCTATGGCTCATGGATTAAATTTACACGTAGTAGCAGAAGGGGTTGAGACTGAAGAGCAATATGAATACCTTAAGAAAATGAATTGTGATTACGCCCAGGGGTATTTATTTAGTCGACCTCTACCGGCGGAAGAAATGAGTTTGCTACTAGCATCTGAAAAACATAATGAGAATAATTAAGATAGTAGGGGTTGTTTGTTATCGAGTAAAGCAAATTTAACAGCAGCCAGGGCATGAATTTTGGTAGTATCCAGTAAAGTTGTAAGACAATCTTCAGGTTTAACCAGCAGTGAAATTTCAGTACAACCTAAAATAATGGCTTCTGCTCCCTGTGAAGATAAGTTATCAATAATTTTCAGAAATTCCTTCCGGGAATTGTCTTTAACTTCACCCAGGCAAAGTTCTTCATAAATCACCCGATGAATTAAATTTCTTTCTGATGCAACGGGGATTATTACATGTATGCCATGATCATGGGTTAATCGCCCCTTATAAAAATCCTGCTCCATGGTAAATTTAGTTCCCAGAAGGCCAACGGTTTTAAAACCTCTGGCCTTTATTTCCCCAGCCGTGGCATCTGCAATATGCAAAACGGGGAGGTTGAGGGAGGAAGCGATTTGTGGGTAAACTTTATGCATGGTATTGGTACAGATTAACAGACAATCCGCCTGAGCGGCTTCAATGTTTTGTGCAGCGGCTATAAGCATGCTGGCACAGCCTTCCCAGTCGCCCTGATGTTGCAGAATTTCCAGAGGTTCGAAATCAATACTGTTTAAAATAATTTTAGCGGAATGAAGTCCGCCCAACTGTTTTTTAACCTGCTGGTTAATTAACTGATAATAGCTTGTGGTTGATTCCCAACTCATTCCACCGAGCAATCCGATTGTTTTCATCTGTTTGTTTTTTTAAGAGTCTAAAGCTGTAAGCTACACTAAATTTAGCATAAAAAAAAGGCCAACAAAAAGTCAGCCTGTCTAGCTAAGAAAGTTAAATAAGAGGCCGAGGAGGGTTGGCCTGTAGTGTATTTAACCTGTAACGCTAATTAAAAAGGAGTTATACCCGTTCCACTTGAAGATGCATGTTTCAGTGTTCAGCTAATCAATCTGAACAAGGCGCAACTCGCAGGGAATGGCTAGCCCTTTACAAGAGTTGCAAAGCTTCCGCTCCCAGCTCACGCCCCTTACCTACATCCGTGTAGGCAACGCGGTGCAGGTTGATTAGCTGAGCACCCGCAGGGCAAGGCTATAAACAACCATCTTCTTCGTTAATCAATTTTGAGCTAGAATGACTAGCCCTAAAATTCCTTGCCTCAAATATGGCTGTTTCTAGCCTTGCTGAATCAAGCATCTTCAAGTGGAACGGGTATACGCCCCAAAATCATGAATAAACCATGAAATGTACACAAAAATTACAATCAACAGGTTAAATGTAATTATTTAACCTTACTACTCAATTACTCCGCCATATCCTGTGAAAACCTGGTTACTAAACCAGTAGTGTTGATGACTAATGTTTCAGCTTCTACACCAATCATCTCCAAAGTCTCACTGAACTCGTTATTTAAAACGTTTCTATCTGATAATAGTTTTTTAAGCTGTTGACGATATTCGCGGTTAAACTTACCGGCTTCAACATAAAAACTATCACCTAAGGTTGCATAAACGGTGACAACACCATCTACAGAATTAGCCGCTGTATCTACGTTTGCGCTAGCAAATACACTTTGGCTGCTTAAAACCAGTATTGCTGATATTGCAGCAACGGTTTTCAGGGATTTCCTAAATAAATTTTTCATCTTCTTAACTCCTGATCCTCTCTTCAGAATCAATTTTGGTCTTGCAAACAGTGCTTCATCTTGTTAACGGAAGCGGAATTTATGTCACCGCTTCAATATGGGGCGTACTTTACGCCTGCTCTGGTAACTATTCAAACGATAGTTTATAATGTATCGCATTAGAAAAACTAATGATTAGATGCTTTTATTAGCAATTTCTTATGAATTAAAGATTAGACATCAAATGTTACATGTTTATGACAGAAATGGAGGCCATAAATGCCCAGAAAACTACCGCCATTAAAGAGTTTAAGGGTTTTTGATGCGGCGGCGAGAAATTTAAGCTTTACCCGAGCTGCTGATGAGCTTTTTGTTACTCAGGCAGCGGTTAGTCATCAGGTGAAAGCATTAGAAGAATTTTTAGGTGTTGATTTGTTTATCCGCAAGAATCGTGCCCTTTTGTTAACGCAAGAAGGGCAGGCTTACTGGCCAACCATTCGCAAAATTTTTGAACAATTATCCGAAGCCACCGAACGTTTAAAAATGGCTGGCACCAGTGGAGCATTAACGGTGAGTGTTGTACCAACTTTTGCGGTGACCTGGCTGGTGCCCCGCCTAAATCAGTTTAGTGAACTCTATCCAGATATTGATGTGCGGCTGAAAGCTGAAGATAATCTGGCTAATTTTATCCGTGATGATATCGATATCCAGGTACATTTTGGTACAAAAGATGATTATGCTGCAGGCCTGCATGTAGAATGTCTGATGAAGGAATATCTGGTGCCAGTCTGTGCCCCTGAATTGTTGTCTGGTAGAAGGCGACCACTGGATTCACCTGAAGATCTACGCTATCACACCCTGCTTCACGATGAAACTACCGAAGTCTGGCAACAATGGCTGCAACTGGCCGGGGTAAAAGGTATCAATTTAAACCATGGGCCTATTTTCAGCCATTCCAATCTGGTACTGCAGGCTGCAAGATATGGCCAGGGGATCGCTATTGGCCACAGTGTACTGGCTCAAACGGATATTCAGATGGGGCGGTTAGTGCGACCTTTTGATATTGTGTTACCCAGTAAATATTCCTACGATGTTGTCTGCCCTCAATCCTGGATTGATAAGCCAAAAATAAAGGCCTTTAGAGACTGGCTGGTGGATACCGTGGAAAATGAACGAGCCAGGGATGCGTTTAATCAGTCGATTAGTTAACCTGTAAAAAATAAACCGAGAACCAGTCCTTTTCATCGCTCCAGATCTGTTTGCACTTAAAACCTGCGTTGAGAGCTAACTGAGTGAAATTTTCTATGCTGTATTTATAAGAGCTTTCAGTGTGCAAGGTTTCATCTTGCTCAAAAAAGAAAGTTTTTCCAGCAACTTTAATATATTGTGGGATATTTGAGGTAAGGTGCATTTCGATACGGTTGAGTTCCGTATTAAAAAAAGCTTTGTGGCTGAAATTATTCAGATCAAAATTAGCGTCCAGTTCTTCATTTATTCTCTGTAGCAAATTCAGATTGAATTGTGCCGTTATACCTGAATGATCATTGTAAGCAGCTTCAAGTATGTTTTTATCTTTGACGCGGTCAACACCAATAATTAGATTACCTTTCGGGCCGACAAGTTGTGCGATTTCCTTTAACAGGTTATGTGCATCCTCAGGGTCAAAATTACCAATGGAAGAACCAGGAAAAAAAGCCACTTTTTGACCCTTTTCTGCCCGATAAGGCAGTTTCCAGGCGGTGGAATAATCAATACAGGCAGCGTGAACGTCTAACCAGGGGTATTCTTCAGCTAATCGCTGGCTGGATGAAATCAGATGATCCCGTGAAATATCTAATGGCAGGTAAGCCGCTGGTTGCATGGCATCCAATAGAATACGAATTTTGTGACTACTGCCGCTACCCATTTCAATGAGTGCGGCATATTCACCAGCCAGCTCTGCAATTTCCTGTTTGTATTTTTCCAGAATAGCCACTTCGGTTCGAGTAGGATAATATTCGTCAAGCTGGCAAATTTGATCAAATAATTGTGATCCTCTGGCATCATAAAAAAATTTAGGATGGATTTTTTTAGGTGTTTCAGATAGCCCCTGCCAAACTTCGCTTAACATGGAGTCAAATTGTGGATGGAAGTCATAAAATGCGATGCTGTTTGAGCGTGTTTCAGTGACTGCTTCAGGGGCTGTTTTTGTTTGTGTGAGCATTGACTGTTCTCTGTTTATGTTTTGGCTGTATTTTCGTTATGTAGGGTTGGTAGATAAAATTAGTCGCTATCTCGGGCCAATCGAATACCACTAAATTGCCATCGTGCATCCGGGTAGAAAAAATTTCGATAAGTTGGACGGATATGAGCCCTGGATGTTACGCAGGAACCGCCACGTAACACCATTTGATTACTCATAAATTTGCCGTTGTATTCACCAATAGCACCTTCAACAACTTTAAATCCGGGATAGGAAAAATAACCGGATTGTGTCCATTCCCAACAGTCACCAAACATTTGCAGTGGTGCTACTTCTGTATCATTAGGGCTTAAACAGGATTCAGGATTAAAATGAGCAGAATCCACAAAATTGCCTCGAACAGTTAAAGGCTTTGCTGCCACCTCCCATTCAAATTCAGTTAACAGGCGGGCTTCGGCCCAGCGGGCATAGGCATCTGCTTCATAGAAACTGATATGAGTAACGGGTTGGTCAGGGTTTAGTGGTTGTAAACCCGATAAGGTGAATTCAAACCATTGTTGATCTTTGCTTTGCCAGTAAAGGGGTTTGGTGATGCCATTTTGCTGGATAAAACTCCAGCCATCACTTAGCCACAATAGCGGCTGTTGATAAGCTTCATCTTCAATAAACTCAAGGAACTCTTTATTAGTAATTAAACGGTCAGCTATCTGGAAATCTTGCAGTAACATCTGATGCTTCGGTGTTTCGTTATCAAAACAGAAATTATCCTGCCCCCCATTTTCACCAATCATTTGTATCCCGCCCTGAATCTTCAACCAGTTGAGTGGCTGCTGCTCATTCGTTGTTTGCTCAAAAGCACCAGTATGATAGATGGGGTAAATGGGATTAAACGAAAGTGCATGTTTCAGATCGGTTAATAAAAGTTCCTGATGTTGTTGCTCGTGTTGTATTCCCAGGGTAACGCGAGCAACAATTTCAGGATGATTCTTCTCAGAATTCAATAACTCAATCATGTGCTGATCGACATATTGACGATATTGAAACACTTCCGCCACCGTGGGCCGGGATTGTAAACCTCGCTGTGGGCGGGGAAACTGTTTGCCCACACTGTTGTAATAGGAATTGAATAAATAGTGAAATTGGGGATGAAAGGATTTGTAATTACGAAAATAAGGGATTAATAGAAAGGTTTCAAAAAACCAGCTGGTATGGGCCAGGTGCCATTTGACCGGTGAAGCTTCGGGCATACTTTGCAGGCAAAAATCTTCGACTTCCAGTGGAGAGCAAAGCTGTTCAGAAAAATTTCTGACATGTTGAAACTGAGAAATTAAAGGGCTTTTCACCTCATTTTGAGGTTTGCTCTGTGACATTGTATTCTTCTTTCCAGCATTTTATCCTTAGGGCACAAGCAATTAATAGAGGTGCCCTTAGTATTTCTCCAGCATCATGCGGGAAAATACAACAGATTGCAAAAAACAGTTCACAGAAAAAGCTTTCTATAGAGTCAACGTTGGCTGTTATACCCAAAACCATTCAAGATGGAGGATTTCAGCAAGAGGAGAAGCGTATAGATTCAAGGCATAAAAGTGAAGTGTTAGTCATTTATATCCATGGATGTATGGTATGCAGGAAATGCAAGGAGCAATTTCCTGTCTAAATTGAACTTTTATAACGCGGAATCGGTATAGGGATATACCTTAGTAGAGCAACGCATATGTCCATGGATGGACGGTAGTAGAACAATGCAGGAGCAATTGTCGAGGAGCAGTTGCCGA